>JAIEQO010001101.1 GCA_019747655.1 Gemmataceae bacterium
CGCGGCGGGGCAAGACGGGCTGCTGGTGCAGCTCGCGGGGTGGCCGCGGGTCAGCCGGACGGACGACGCGACCCTGGCGAAGGACCTCGCCCGGCCGGCCGCCGCCTACCGCCGCAAGCGACTGCTCGACGCCTCGGGCCGGGTCGACGCGCTGACCCTCGACGGCCCCGGCGGGGCGTTCACCCTCACCCGGGCCGACCCGTCCGGGTGGAAGCTCTCCGGACCCGCCGCCCTGCCGCCGGACAACGGCGAGGTCGATAAGCTGTCCGCCCCGCTGGCCGGGCTAACTGCGGCCGAGTGGGTGGACGATGCGGGGTCGCCGGACCTGGCCAAGTACGGCCTCGACAAGCCGCGGAAGACACTGACGTTCACCCTCGGCGGCACGCCGCACACCCTCCTGCTCGGCGGGCCGGTGGACGGGAAGCCGGAGGTGTACGCCCGGCTCGACGGCGGCCCGGTGTTCGCCCTCGCGGCGGCCACCGCCGACCCGCTCCTGAACGCCGCTTACCTCGACATCTTCGACCGGACGCTGGCCGCCGTCCCGGCCGGCGAGCCGTTCGCCCTGACGGTCAGCCGCGGCGGCAAGGCCGTCACCTTCGGCAAGGGGGCCGACGGGTGGGCGGTGACGGCCCCGAAGCCCGGGCCGGCCGAGACGCCCGCCCTGGATGAACTGGCCAAGCGGCTGGAGCGGCTCCGGGCCGACAAACTGGTGGCGTTCAAGCCGACGGCCGACGAGCTGAAGCGGTACGGCCTCGCCGAACCGGCCGCGACCTGGACCGCCTCGGCCGGCGGGAAGGACGTGCTGACGCTGGCCGTCGGGGCGAAGGACCCGGCCGGGCGGACCTACGCCCGGGTCGGCGACCTGGTCGGGGAGCTGTCGCCGGAGGCGGCGGCCGCGCTCTCGGCCGAGTACCGCCGGCGGGCCGTCTGGACGCTCGACGAGGCGACCGTCGACGGGATCACGGTCGAGTTCGCCGCCCCGCCGGCCCGGCTGGCCATCTTCGGCGGGCTGTTCGGCGGGGCGGAGCCGGTGGTCCGGCTGGCCCGGGACGGGGCCGGGTGGACCGACCCGGCCGCCCCGGGCGAGGCGATCGATCCGCGGGCCGCGAGCCGGCTGCTCACCACCCTCGGCGGGCTGAAGGCGGAGCGGTGGGCCGACGACCCGAAGGACGCCGGGCTCGACGCACCGGCGGCGACGGTCACGCTCGCCCTGCGGGACGGCGGGAAGCGGGTGCTGGCGGTCGGCGGGCCGGTCCCGGGGACGGACGGCAGGCAGCGGTACGCCCGCGCCGGGGACGGCGACCCGTTCGTCCTGTCGGCGGCCGACACGGCCGTGCTGGTGCGGGGCCGGGGGGAGTACGCCGGGAAGAAATAACACTGGCCCGCTGATGACGCAGACTTCGGCGCAGATGGACGCAGATTGAAGACATGATTTTGTGTCTTCTCTGCGTTGCTCTGCGTCCGCCGATCTGCGTCATCTGCGGGCCAGTGTTCGCCACCACTCAAGCCATCTGCAACGTGCCGCGGGTGACGCCCAACTGGTTGAGGGCCCGCAGCTCCCGCCAGACGGCCCGGCCGTCGTCCCGGCCGGCGACCACCCGGGCGTACCGGTCCAACAGCGGCCCGACCTCGGCCGGCGTCTCCCGCAGCAGGTCCACCCGGAACCGGCGGACGCCGAGGCCCCGCATCCGCCCGGCGAACTCGGCCGCCGACTGGGCGACGGCGTTGTAGACGGTGTTCCGGCAGCCGGTGTCGGCGTGGACCGGGAACGCCGCCCCGGTCCGGTCCCGCAACTCGACCCGGTGCCGCTCGCACGGCCGGCCGCAGTCGGAGGCGTCCTTGCCGTGGCTCAGGAGCGCGGCGAAGACGCAGTGCTCGTTGTGGAACATCGGCATGTGCTGGTGGACCACCGGCTCGTACCAGTCCGGATTTGATCGTCGCAGCAGGGCGGCGAACTGGTCCCAGTTCAGGTCGAAGCTCGGGACGAGCCGGGCGAGGCCCTCGCGGATGAAGAGGTCCGCCGTCAGCTCGTTGGCCACGTTCAGGCTGAAGTCGCCGACCAACTCGGCCCCCGGCAGGTGCTCGCGGCAGTAGGCCAGCGACCCGAGGTTGCGGACGAGGACGATGTCCGGCTGGGCCCGGACGATCGGGGCCTGGTAGCCCTCCTCGCCCGGCTTGAGGACGCGGAGCGTCGCCAGTCCGACGGGGATGCCGGCGGCCTTCGCCCGGGGGACGGCCTCCTTGTACCGCCGCAGGTCCTCGAAGTCGCAGTACACGGCCGCCGGTCGGGGCAGCCCGTCCGGTGGCACCCAGGCGAGGACGGCGTCGAGTTGGTCGAGGGTGCGGACGAGGACGGAGATTCTTGCCGAGCGGGGGGCGTCAGCCCCCTGATCCCCCGACTCATCAGGGGGCTGACGCCCCCCGCTCGCCAAGACATCGATCCGCATCGCCCCTAGCGCCTCCGGCTCGGTGATCGGGTGCGTCTGGGCGGCCGTCCGCAGCGCGACTAACTCCGCGGCGGCCTGCCGCCGGAGGTCGTTGACGACCGATTTGGGCACCAGGACGGGATCGGACAGGTCGAGGGCGAGTTCGCCCAGCTCGAACGGGGTGTCGCCGAGCCGGCCGAGCTGTTGCCGCAGCTCGTCGGCGGTCGCCGGCCGGTTGCGAGCGAGTTCGAGCGGTCCCGGCCACGTCGCCGACGCCGACCGGCCGTCGTCGGTCAGCGTGAGCGTCAGCGGCCCGCCGGCGGCCCCGTCCAGTTTCGCCGCGATCGGCGTCCGCCGGGCCGGCTTGTCCTGGGCGTAGCTCTGCTCCAGCCGCTTCCGCAGCGCCGGGTCGTCGGTCTTCCACACGTCGCACCCGACGCGGATTTGCGACCGGTCGAGGGCGTTCGGCTCGAACACCAACTCGACGACTTCTGTTCCGGGCGAGCGGGGGGCGTCGGCCCCCTGATTCCGGGGCCCATCAGGGGGCTGACGCCCCCCGCTCGCCGAAGACACCCCCCACACCCGCCCGGCCGGCTCGTCCTCCTGCGGCTTGCCGATGTCGAACAAGACCCCGTCGCCCGGCTTGACCTGCTGCTCGGCCGGCAGCCGCTCGGCGAGCTGGACCCGCACCCCGGCCGGGGTGAACCCGGCCACCCGGCCGAGCCGGACGCCCCGGCTCTTGGGGAACCGGCCGCGGACCAGCCGCTGGTGGTTGATCCCGCCCAGGAACCCCGGGATGAACCCCCGGCTGAACGTCTGGGCCAGGTCCAGCTCCTCCCGGCGGGACGGCTCGAACTCGTGCCCCTCGGTCGCCGCGTCGATCGCCTTGCGGTAGGTCTGCGTGGTCGCGGCGACGTAAGGCCCGCCCTTCAAGCGGCCTTCCACCTTGAACGAGATGACCCCGGCGTCGGTCAGGTCGCCGATGAGGTCGTAGGCGGCCAGGTCCTGCGGGCTGAGCAGGTACGCCTTGTCGCCCAACTCCCGGCGGTGGCCGTCGACCATCAGGTCGTAGGGCAGCCGGCAGGCCTGGGCGCACTGGCCGCGGTTGGCGCTGCGGCCGCCGAGGGCCTCGCTGGTCAGGCACTGGCCGCTGTACGCCACGCACAACGCCCCGTGGACGAACACCTCGACCGGCGTGTCGGTCGCGGCCGTCACCTTGCGGATGTCGTTCAGCGAGAGTTCCCGGGCCAGGACCACCCGCTCGACCCCGAGCCGGCGGGCGAAGGCGATCCCCCGCGGCTCGGTCAGCGTCATCTGGGTGCTGGCGTGGACCGGCAGCGACGGGGCGATGCGGCGGATGAGCCGGACGAGGCCGAGGTCCTGGACGATGACGGCGTCGGCCCCGGCCGCCGCGACGACCTTCACCAGTTCCGCCACCTGGGCGAGTTCGTCCGAGAAGATCAGCGTGTTGAGGGTGACGAAGCCGCGGACGTTGCGGGCGTGCAGGAACCCCAGCACCTTCGGCAGTTCGTCCGGGGTGAAGTTGGCGGCCCGGGCCCGGGCGTTGAAGCCGGACAGACCGAAGTAGACGGCGTCGGCCCCGTTGGCGACGGCGGCGCGGAGGGCCTCCCAGTCGCCGGCCGGGGCGAGCAGTTCGGGCTTCGGGCGGGGGGTCGTTGCGGCGGTCATCTGGTGATTGTACCAGCCCGCCCGCCGGATTTCTTGAAACCGGCCGGGCCGGTTTCGGAGTATCCTCACCAGCGAACCCGCCCGGCCCCCGGGACCGACCCCATGCCCCGCCTCGCACTCCTCGCCGCCCTCGCCCTCGCCGGGTCGGCCCGGGCCGGCGACCGCCCCGACCCGCTCCGCTGCGTCCCGGCCACGGCCCAGTTCACGCTGACGGTCGAACAACCCCGCCAACTGGCCGAGGCCGTCCTCGCGCTGAAGTCCGTCAAGGACGCGCAGCAGCTCGCCCCGGTCCGGGAGGTGTTGGACAGCCCGACCGCCCGCCGGTTCTACCAGATGCTCGGGTACGTCGAGCGGGAGCTGGGGGCCGACTGGCCGGCTTTGCTCGACAAGCTAGCCGGCGGGGGGATCGCGCTGGGCGGCCGGTTCGGGGACAACGAGCCGGCGGTGTTGGTGATCCAGGGGACGGACGAGGCCGCGACCGCCAAGACGTTCGCGCTCTTCGGCAAGGTTCTGGACGACGAGCTGGCCCGGCAGGGGGCGCCGACCAAAGCCGTCCGCGGGACCGACGGCGGGGCCGACACCCTCCGCCTCGGCGACGACCTGCACGCCGCCCGGCACGGGGCCACGCTGCTGGTGTCGAACAAGGCCGAGGCCCTGAAGGCGGCCCTCGACCTGGCCCTCGGCCGGGGCGACGGAGAGTCGGTGGCCGGCAAGTCGTCGCTCGGGGCGGCCCGGACGCTCCTGCCGAAGGGGCCGCTGGCCCGGCTGTGGGTCGACCTGGCATCGGTCAAGCAGTCGCAGGCGGCCAAGGACTTCTTCGAGGCCACCCGCAAGGAATTCCTGCAAACCCTCGTCGCCGGCAGCACCATCGACTGCGTCAAGCGGGCCGACTTCGTGGCCGCCGGGCTGTACCACGAGGGCGGCACCTTCCGGCTGGCGGTCCGCCTCCCGGCCGGCCGGGACGCCTTCCCGGAGGAGTTCGCCCTGCACGTCCCGCCGGAGGGCAAGCCGGGGTCGCTGCCACTGCTCGAACCGCCGGGCGTCCTGTACAGCCAGAGCTTCTACCTCGACCTCGGGTTCGGCTGGAAGCACCGGACCAAGCTGGTCAACGAGCAGACCCTGAAGGACATCGACGAGGGCGAGAAGCAGCTCTCGAAGTTCCTCCCCGGGGCGGTCAAGCTCGGCGAGCTGCTGGAGTCTTGGGGGCCGTACCACCGGCTCGTCGCGGTCAACCAGGAGCGGCTGCCGTACAAGACCCGCCCCGGCCAGGTCCTCCCCGGGTTCGGGTACGTGACCACGATGGCCGACCCGAAGTTCGGCACCGCGGTCGCCTCGGCGGCCCGGGCCGGCGGGCTGATCGCCAGCCTCCAGTTCGGCCTGCGGCAGGTGGACGCCGAGCACGACGGGGTGAAGATCACCGCCTACCGGTTCCGGGAGGACAAGCCGCTGCCGGACGACGAGGACGGCCTGCGGTTCAACTTCGAGCCGTGCTTCGCCGCCGTCGGCGACCAGTTCATCGCGGCCAGCACGGTCGAGGTGTGCAAGAAGCTGATCGCCGAGGTGAAGCGGACGGCGGGCCAGAAGGGCAGCCCGGCCGTGTGGCGGGCGAAGGGATACGCCGGGCCGGCCGGGGACGCCCTGTACGCCGTCCCGGAGCCGTTCGTGACCGACGCCGTCTTGCGGACCGGGGCGACCCTGGGCGAGGCCCGCAAGCAGGTGGACGCCCTGGCCGCCTGGGTGCGGACGCTGGGGACGGCCCGGGTCGAGATCGACGAGGCCGCGACCGAGTACCGGTTCGACATCGTGTGGGAGTACGGGAAGAAGTAAACCCCGCCCGGAGTAGCCGCACGATGAACGCCGAGAAGACACGATCAATACAAGATTAATTTTTGTTTTTGCTCTGATCGTACTTTGTTCTGCGTCGATCGTGCGGCGGCTTTTTGTCTTGTCCGCAGGACCAGCACCATGACCATCGACCCGAAGGCCGCGTGGGAGCCGTACCGCCCGTCGGCGGACAACCCGTGGGACCGGCTGAAGGCCGGCCACCTGTTCCGCCGGGCCGGGTTCGGGGCCACCCACGCCGAGATCGAGGCGGCCGTCGCCGCCGGCCCCGAGGCGACCCTGGACGCCGTCCTGGCCGGCAGGCCGGACCCGGACGACTTCGCCAAGACCTCCGAGTTCATGGCGTCCGAGCGGAGCATGCCGCCCGGGGCCCCGCAGGAGCGGCTGTCGGCCTGGTGGCTGGACCGGATGCTCAAGACCGGCCACCCGCTCCGCGAGAAGCTGACCCTGTTCTGGCACAACCACTTCGCCACCTCGAACGCGAAGGTCCAGAACGCCCGGGCCATGCTCGGCCAGTACCGGCTGATCCGCGAGCACGCCCTCGGCAGCTTCCGTACGATGCTGACCGGGATGGGCACCGACCCGGCCATGATGGTCTGGCTCGACACGACGATGAGCGTGAAGGGGAAGCCGAACGAGAACTACGCCCGGGAGCTGATGGAGCTGTTCAGCCTGGGCATCGGCCACTACTCCGAGGGCGACATCCGGGAGGCCGCCAAGGCGTTCACCGGGTACGAGATCGACAAGGGCAAGGGCGTCTTCAACCGCCGCAAGCACGACGCCGGGACCAAGACCGTCTTCGGCAAGACCGGGCCGTTCACCGGCGAGGACATCACCCGGCTGTGCCTGGAGCTGCCCGCCAGCCCGCGGTTCATCGTCACCAAGCTCTACCGCTTCCTGGTCAACGAGGCCGACGCCCCGCCGGACGAACTCCTCGCGCCGCTGGCCGAGCAGTACCGCGCGTCCGGCTTCGACACCGGCAAGCTGGTGTCCGTCATCCTCCGGTCGAACCTGTTCTTCTCCCCGGCCGCGTACCGGGCCCGGGTGAAGTCGCCGGTGGACTTCGCCGTCGGCATCGTCCGCGGGCTGGAGGGGTCGGTCGGGACGCTGACCCTGGCCGAGGCCCTGGAGGGGCTGGGGCAGGTGCTCTTCGCCCCGCCGTCGGTCAAGGGGTGGGACGGCGGCCCGGCCTGGCTGAACGCCCAGACCCTGCTCGGCCGGAACAACCTGGCCCTGACCCTGACCTCGGCCCCGCGGTGCGACCCGGCCGCCCTCCTGGCCCGGCACGGCAAGACCGCGGACGAGGATGTCGTCGACTTCCTCCTCGGCGTCTTCCTCCAGGGGGACGTGCCGGCCGAGTCGCGCTCCCGCCTGCTCGACTACCTCGGCCGGGCGAAGGCCACCGCCTACCCGGTGTACTGGACGGCCGACGACCGGGCCAACCACCGCCTCCGGGCGGCGGCCCACCTGGTCCTGACGCTCCCCGAGTTCCAATTGGATTGAGATTTCAGCCGCACGATGAACACAGATCGAAGACACGATAAGACCGAAATCGATCTTGATTTGATCTGATCGTGCTCCTTGTCCGCGTTCATCGTGCGGCTCCTCCGCCCGGAGCTACCGACCATGACCAGCCGCCGCGAGTTCCTTGGCCGCTCGACCCTGCTCGGGTTCGGGGCCACCGTCCCCGGGTTCCTCGGCCGGACGGCCGAGGCCGCCCTGCCCCTGGGCAAGGCCGGGGCCAAGGACACCGTCCTCGTCGTCGTCCAACTGACCGGTGGGAACGACGGCCTGAACACCGTCATCCCGTACAAGGACGCGGAGTACTACAAGCTCCGGCCGACCATCGCCGTCCCGAAGGATCAGGTCCAGCAGATCGGCGGCGATGTCGGCCTCCACCCGGCGATGGACGCCACCGCCCGCCTGCTCAACGACCAGTCGGCCGTCTGCGTCGTCCAGGGCGTCGGCTACCCGAACCCGGACCAGTCGCACTTCCGGTCGATGGACATCTGGCACGCGGCCAACACCGGCCCGCAGCTCACCGACGGCTGGCTCGGCCGGGCGCTGGCCAAGAAGCCGGTCCCGGCGTTCCACCTGGCCGGCGGGAACGAGTCGTCGCCGCTGGCCCTGGCCGGGGCCCCGGCCCGGGTGCCGTCGGTCACGTCGCTGGAGGACTTCCAACTGAAGACGGCGGCCGCCAGCGGGGCCGACAAGCTGGCCCAGAAGGGCGTCATCACCGACCTGGCCAAGACCCCCGCGTCGCCCGGCTCGCCGAACAACCTGCTCGACTTCGTCGCCCGCACCCAGACGACCACCTACGCCAGCAGCGACAAGCTGGCGTCCATCGGCAAGACCTACACCCCGAAGGTGCCGTACCCGGACGGCGGGTTCGCCGGCCGGCTGAAGCTGGCGGCCCAGCTCATCGACGCCGGGGTCGGGGCGCGGGTCTTCTACGTGTCGATCGACGGGTTCGACACCCACGCCGGGCAGGGCGGGGCGGCCGGGGCCCACGCCGACCTCCTCCGCCAAGTCTCCGACGGCGTCTCGGCGTTCTACCGCGACCTGGCGGCCCGCGGGCACGGCGACCGGGTGTGCGTGATGACGTTCTCCGAGTTCGGCCGGCGGGGGTACGAGAACGGCAGCAAGGGGACCGACCACGGGAGCGGGGCCCCGATGCTCCTGGTCGGCGGGCGGGTGAAGGCCGGGGTGACGGGCACCCACCCGAGCCTGACCAAGATGGAGCAGGGGAACCTGGTCCACTCGACCGACTTCCGGCGGGTGTACGCGGCCGTCCTGGACCGGTGGCTGGGGGTGGACAGCAAGGCGGTGGTCGGGGCCGGGTTCGACCCGCTCGACGTGTTCAAGGCTTAGCCGCCCCGGCCGAGTAGAATGGCCGACGGGACGGGGGATGCGACCGAGGAGGCTGGCCGTGAGCGTGCAAGAACTGTCGGCCGCGGTGGCCCGATTGCCGGACGACGAGCTGGACGCCTTCGCCCGGTGGTTCGAGGAGTACCGGGCCGACCTCTGGGACCGGCGGATCGAGGCCGACATCGCGGCCGGGCGGCTGGACGCGGCCGGGAAGCAGACCGACGCCGACTTCGAGGCCGGCCGCTGCACGCCGTTATGAACCACTTCGCCACGCCCGACTTCTGGTACTGCTACCGGCACCTGCCGGACGCGGTCCGGGAACTGGCCGACAAGAACTTCGAGCTGCTGCGAAACGACCCGCGGCACCCGTCATTGCGGTTCAAGAAGGTCGGGGACTTTTGGTCCGCGCGGGTCGGGCTGGCGTACCGGGCGTTGGCCCGGGAGCGGGCCGAGGGGTTCGTCTGGTTCTGGATCGGCGACCACGCCGGCTACGACCGGCTGCTCCGGGGTTGACCGGCCGTCGGGTCACTCGACGTAGCCATAGATTTCCCCGGACTCCCGGCCCTCCTTGAGGTAATCCGGCTCGGCCGGCGTCGGCGGGAACTCCGGCAGGGCCCGCAACTCGGCCAGGGCGGCCCGGAGCTTGAGGTTCGGCGGCCGCTGGCCGGGCGGGGCCGGCGGTGCCTTGCCGACCAGCTCGGCGACCGGGCGGTCGTCCTGGGTGAGGGTGAGTGCTTCGCCGGGCTGGAGGCCGGCGATCAGCTCGGGCAGCCGGGCCTGGGCCTCGGCGACGGTCACGGTCATGGCGGGCTCCTCCGGCGGGGCGGACGGCATTGTACCGCGGCCGGCGGGGTGGTTGTCGTGTGGGCGTGGTAGCGGGCCGGTGCCCGGGACGGTTCTACCGTCGCCACAGCACCCCGCCCGGGGCCGGCCGGTGCCCCCGCCCGACCCCACCGCCGACCTCGGCCCCGGCCGTGGCGGTGTGACCCCGGGAGAACCGCCGCCCCTCGGCCGGTCGCCGGGTGCCACCGCCGGCCGGTCTTGTCCTCCCGGCGGTCGCCACCCGCTGCCGCCCGGGCTGAACACCTCCCCAACCCCCGCCCCGGCGGGGGTTTGTCGTTCGTCGCCCGGCCTCCGTCACCGCGGCCCGCCGAGCAGCTTCTCCGCCTCCCGCCGCAGGATCACGGACTCGGCCGACTCCGGCCCGGACAGCCCGGGCGGGGGCTTGTCCGCGTCCGGCCACCCGCCGGGCAGCAGCCGGACCGCCTCGGCCAGGCACCGCCGGGCCTCGTCCGCCCGCCCCGCCCGGGCGTGGGCGACCGCCAGCCCGAGCCAGTTCATGACCTTCCCGAAGGCGCCCCAGTCGGCCCGGTTCGACCGCTCGAACGCCGCCCCCGCCGCGTCCCACTCCCCGGCCCGCAACCGGGCCAGCCCGAGGGCGTGGACGTACCACGGCCAGGGGTTGTCCCGGACGGCCCGCTCGGCGGCCCGGACCAGTTCGGCCGGCGGCAGCCCCGGCGGGTCGGCCACCGCACCGGCCCGGGCCAGCACGTAGGCGGTGAACTCCTCGTCCTTCTCCCCGAGCTTGACCTGCATCCACCGGCACAGGTCGTCGTACCCGGCCCGGTCGCCGGCCAGCAGGTACGCGGCCGCCGCCTCGAACGTGTCGTCGCCGACCGGCCGGGCCTTGACCACCTGGCGGTACTCGGCCGCGGCCGCCAGCTCCGCCCAGGCGGCGTGCTCCCCCGTTCGGTCAAGGCCCGACCTGGACAGCCGGCGCGACCCCCTTCGCCCGCAGGTCGGTCGCGGCTTCGACCAGGCCGTGCCAGTGGGTCAGCAGGTGCCCGTACCCGGCGACCACCTGCTGGAGCTTCCCTACCGCCTCGTCCGGCCCGCCCTCCCCCATCAGGTCGACCGGGACGCCCGCGAGTTCCCCGGCCGCCGCGTCCCGCGTCCGGTCCGCCAGCAGGGCCGCGTCCGCCGCCCACCACTCCGGCTCCCCGCCGTGCCGCTCCAGGGCGTCGGTCAGCCGGCCGGCCG
>JAIEQO010000198.1 GCA_019747655.1 Gemmataceae bacterium
GGCCTCGGCCAGCGCTTCCGTGGCGGCCGCCTCCAACAGCCGAGGCCAGGCCCGGCGGAACAGGCCGTTCGACCCGTACACGTCGGCCGACGTGACCGTCCCGTTGACCACGAACACCACCCCGACCACCCCGGGCCGGGCCCCGGCCGCCGCCAGGGCCGCCCGGTACTCCTCCACCCGGTTCCTGACGGCCGGGCTCTCCAGGGCCAGTTGCAGGCTGGTCGGCGAGGCCGCGGCGTTCACCGCCGCCCCGAGGTTCTTGCTCAGCTTCTCCTGCTCGGCCTTGACGTTCGCCCACACCTCGCCCTGGTTCCGGTTGGCGTTGGCCAGCTTGATGGCGTTGCCGACGGCCACCTTGTCGGACGCGGCGAAGTACGCGGCCGGCTCCTGCCCGCGGCCGGCCCACCGGCTCTGCTCGACGCAGTGGGACGGGACGGCCACCCGCCCGGCCCCCGGCGGGACGAGCAGGTCGGCGGCCAACAGCCGGTCCTGCCGGCCGCCCTTGACGATGTCCCCGGACTGGACGAACAGGTCGTACCCCGGGGACGTGTTCTCGACGACGAGCTGGTTGACGCTGCCGGTCTCGTGGACGACGGCCCAGCCCCGGGCCAGGGCCTCGGGGAGCGTCACCACCCGGGCGTCGTCGACGGCGTCCGGGCCGTGGATCAGGTAGACGGCCAGGTTGGCGTGGGCGACCGGGGCGGCCACCCGGGGGGTGGCGGCGGCCGCCGGACGGATGCCCCCGCCGACGTACCACAGCCCGGCGAGGGCCAGCCCCAGCACCCCGGCGGCGACGTACGACCTGGTCATGGCCGACCTCCTGGGACGAGCCGCGGGGCGGCCCGGGTTCTCGGCGAACGGAACGACGTGCGCTACCGATTCTAACACCGCCCGGGGCGGGATGTGAGGGCTGTTACGCAGGTGAAACGCGGGCGGAGGTGGCGTCCTGGCGAACGGCCCGGCGCGTGCGGCGAGAATGGCGGGGTGCCGCACCGGTCGAGGGCGGGGGTCATGCCAGTCACGCTATAGGGCTTGGCTGGCGGGCCGAGCGGCCAGCCAAGAATTATAGCGGTAATGCCGGCGGGGCATAACGTCACCCCGACGAGCCCGCGACAGGCTTCGGCTGTGCGTCATGCGTTGCACCGTCCGAGGACTTCGTGTACGTCACAGGCAAGCCTTCTGGGATAAAAATGGCGGCATGCATCCGCTCATCACAGACCTCGCACCAGATACTGAAACTGGCCGCGCGCGACTGCGCGTCGAAGACGGACCATGACACCCCAAGAGCGTCGGCCCCACAGAAGGGACAGCGGTGAACACCGCCCACGTTGGCGAATATGGAATCGATAGTGGGATTCCAGAGTAGGTGCTTGTTCAAGGTTTCGCGGATATCGCGAGCCATGATAGCTCCTCGAAAGGACAGGACTGTTCTTATTCACCACCAGCGACGCTCACGGCCGACGGTAAAGATGTTTTCTACCATGTCGCCCACGAGTCCCTCTTCGGCACGCCTTGCAACCTCTTGACCGGCCACAACCTCACCGCCTGCCACTGCCCCAGAACGGATGCGCTGGATATGGACATTCTCCTCGATCAGGACTTTGACGAGGAAATCGTCGCCACGTTCGAAGGCTGCCCTGGTTAAGTAGAACGAGTTCTCATCGATGACGCCACCGGCCACCCGCGGGTTATCGGCGAAGTAGATCGTCGTCTTCCCGAACTTGACCGGCTCCTGAGCGGCGCTATTATACGCTTGCTTGATGCGGTCCAAGTCCCGCTGCATCTCGGTCCGAAGTGGGAGCTTGGAATATACCCTTGCCCATTCATCGACCTGGCTCCGAACTTGCCCCCTTAGGAAATAGCCGCTGGCCAGTCCCAATATGATGTTTACCGATCCGAGGGCCTTTTGGAGACCAGTTGAGTTCGGGTCACGCCATACCTCGACCCCCTCGTAAATCCCTTGGGCGGCGAAGAACGCGCTCCCGATCAGAGTGACGCCGAACGCCCCAGCCAGCGCGCCGAGCCCGATCGCCCGCAGTGCCCCTAGCGTTGACCATTCGTTCCCAGGCGTTCCAGCGAAGTAACCGACGCCACCGATCACCCCCCCGACCGCCGCGCCGACACCGATCGTCCTCAACGATGTTCCGATCGCAAGGCCGCCTAGAGTTCCAATCGAAAACTGGCCGGACGGGTCCACGTTGTTCACCGGATCGTCGTGGGCGTAGACGTACTTGTGCAAACTTGCCGGCAGGCTGGTATCCCCCGGGTACGGGTCCAGGCTGGCGAACCGGCCGACCGTCGGGTCGTAGTGGCGGTGCCACAGCCGGTACAGCAGGTCTGGAGTGCCCGCGACGGGGGCCGGGCCAGCGGTCTGGGTGGCGTGGGCGGGAAGGAACATCGGCAGTCTCCTCGGCGGGCCGGGGCTACTTCGCCGCCAGGCCGTGGTAGTTCGGGGTCATGCCCTTCCACTTCGGCCGTCCGCACATCACGTAGTCCGGGTTGGCGGCCTTCCGCCACGCCTCGCACGCCCAACGCTCGTACCCGGCGTGGTGGGGCATCAGGTCGGCCGCCGTGTTGTACACCGCCGTCGCGTCCCCCCACCGGCCGACCGATTCCCACAGGTGGCCCCGCAGGACCAGGAACGAGGCCACCTCCTCGGCCGGGGTGAGGGACCGCAGGAACACCCGGTCCGGGCCGAGCCGGGCCTGCTCCGCGTGCAACTCCGGCCCCCACACGATCGGGTAGCGGTGGTAGTAGTCGTCCGGGTGGACGACCAGCCCGTTCCCGTGGCACTCCATGTTGAACCGGACCCCGGACCGGGGGTCGTCCCACCGGCTGAACGAGTGCCCGGGGGCCAGGACCAGCCGGACCGGGTACCCGAGCCGCCGGGCGACCGCCGCCACCAGCACCGGCAGGGACGGGCAGGTGCCGGTCCGTCGCGGGCCGAGCAGCCCGTGCAGGAACAGGTCCCGGCTGTCCGTCCAGTCCATCTCCTCGATCTTGGCCCGGTTGTACCCGACCCCGAAGTGCCGCTGGAGGACGCCGGTCAGGATCAGCATCCGCCAGTACGGCTCGCTGTGGTCGTACTCGGCCGGGTCGCGCCGGAACCGGTAGTAGTTCTGGTCCGTCACCCGCTCGACGACATCGGCCCACTCCCGGAGGATGGCCAGGTAGTCGCGGACGATCAGGCCCTCGGCCCCGGGGAGTTCGATCGCGCTGAGCAAATTCAGCTCGGCCATGGTCCAGCCGTCTCCGGCCAGGGCCCGCTGGGTCATGATCCCCAGGTACCAGACCTCGTCCGCCGAGACCTGGACTTTTCTCCCCGCCACATCGATCGTCTTGAACCCCAGCATAAACTCGGCCGCCCCGGGTTCCTCGGACCGCTGACCACGCGCCGCCCATCCTCCGGCCCCCGAACGTCAGTGTCAAGAGGCCGGTCCGGGAATTTGGACGTTCGCCCGCCGAACCAGTCACCACGCTCGGTGCGGATTCCGGGATCAATCCCCGGCCGCCGGCCCAGTATACTCTCGGGCGACACAACCACGGGGGCGGGATGGCGGCGGCATCACTCGACCGGCTCGTCGGCCGGTGCCGGGTCGTGGCCCGGATGGACGACCTGCGGGGCCGGCCGGACGCCGACCTCCTGCGGCTCTTCGCCCGGGACCGGGACGAGGCGGCGTTCGAGCTGCTCGTCCGCCGGCACGGGCGGATGGTGATGGGCGTCTGCAGCCGGGTGCTCCGCGAGCGGGCCGACGCCGAGGACGCCTTCCAGGCCACCTTCCTCCTGCTCGTCCGCCGGGCCGGCGGGCTGCGGTCGCCGGGCGGGCTGGCCAACTGGCTCTACGGGGTCGCCCGGCGGACCGCCCTGGAGGCCCGGACGCTGGCCGCCCGTCGGCGACAGCGTGAACTGGCGAGCGGGGGGCGTCAGCCCCCTGATGGTTACGGGCATCAGGGGGCTGACGCCCCCCGCTCGCCCGAACACGCCGAACTCGCTGCCGCCCTCGACCAGGAAGTTGCGGCTCTACCCGGGCGGTATCGGCTGCCGGTCGTCCTGTGCGACCTCGGCGGGAAGACCCGGGCGGAAGCCGCCGCCGAACTCGGCTGCCCCGAGGGGACCGTCGCCAGCCGGCTGGCCCGCGGCCGGTCGCTGCTGGCCGCCCGGCTGACTCGCCGCGGCATCGCCCCGGCCGTCGCTGTTACCGTGCCGCTCGTCGCCGTTCCGCCGGCCCTGGCCGCGTCCACCGCCCGGCTCGCCGCCCTCGTGGCCGGGGGCGGGTCGGGCGCGCTTTCCCCCACCCTCCACCTGCTCGCTTCCGGAGGACCGACCGCGATGCTCTCGACCGTGCTCAAGCCGGCCCTGGCGGCCGCCGCGTGCGCCGCCCTCGCCGTCGGCGGGCTGGCCGCCACCCGAACCGGCTTTACGGCCGAGCCGCCCGCCGCCGAGGCCGCCAAGCCCGCGGCCGAGACCCCGGCCGAGCAGTGGGCCAAGCTGAAGGCCGAGTACGACGCCGACGTCCGGGCCAACACCAAGCCGGCGGTCGACAAGAAGACCGGGGCGGTCATCCCGAACGCCTTCGAGGTCCGGCAGCCGCGGGCGGACAAGTACACCGCCCGGCTGCTGGACCTCGGCCGGTCGGCGGACGAGGAGACGGCCGTGGCCGCCCTCACCCTGGCGACGACCGGGTGGGTGGACCGGCCGGAGTCGGACGAGGCCTTCGACCTGCTGGTCGAGCGGTTCGCCGACACCCCGGAACTGCTCCGGCGGTTCGCCGTCGAGCACCACCGGATCAGCTACGCGAAGAAGGCCGGGCGGTTGCAGCGGGTCCTGGCGGTGTCCGACGACCCGTTCGTCCGCACCCTGACCCTGTTCGGCCTGGCCCGGGAGACCGAGCCGCACGGCGGCCCGGACGGGTGGCCGGGGGAAGGCGACCGGAAGCGGGGAAAGGCGGTCGCCCTGTACAACCGGGTGCTGGCCGAGGGGCCGGAGTTCGTCGAGTACGGCCGTCCGGACGGCGGCCGCACCCGCATCCCGGTCCACGAGATGGCCAAGGACGCGCTGAAGCGGCTGGCCCCAACGCCCAAGCCGGGCGGGTGAGAAGAGATGTAGGGCCGGCTGTGCCGGCCGGCCGGCACAGCCGGCCCTACGAAACCGCTCTACGAGCCGGCGGCCGGCCGGTGCCACGGGGTCATCACCCGGACGTGCCGGCCGTCCGGGTCGAGCACGGTGACGAACCGGGTCTCCTCGTAGGGCCGGGGCGGGTGGAGCGGGGCGACCCCGAGGCCCGCGAGCCGGCCGACGAAGGCGTCCAGGAGCAGAGCTGGAGGGCGTCGTACCCCGGGCCGGGGTCGGGGGCGGCGAGGTCGGCGGCCGCCTGGATGGTGAAGTACACCGACCCGAGCCGGCAGGCGTAGTGGGTGTGCTTGCCGTCATGGGCCTCGGCCGAGAGCGTCAGGCCGAGCACGTCCCGGTAGAACGCCGCCGCCCGGCCGGTGTCCCGGGTCAGCACCAGCACGACCGCCAGCCCGTCAACCCCTCCGGTCATCGGCTCGCCCTCCCGGATGGTCCACCCCGAAGCGGTTACTTCCCGCCGACCTCGATCCGGGCGGCCTGGAAGATCTCGCCCGTCTTGTCGTCCTGGACGAGGGCGACCACCCCGAGCTTGTCCAGGGCCAGCGGACGGTCCGGCTTGGGGAACGGCCGCTCGGTCGCGGCGTACTCGTCCAGGTACTTGGTCAGGTCCTTGCGGACTGCGCCGAGGTCGACCCCGGCCGCGTGCCGGAACGACCCGCCCGGCAGGGCGACGCCCTCGGCCCCGCCGGGCATGGCCCGGACGATCTGGTGGTGGAACCGGACCCGGTTCGACCCGACGTACTTGACCGTGTCCTCGACCACCAGGAGCCGGAGCTTGGCCCCGGCCGGGGCCCCGGACACGTCGACCGTGATGTCGAGCTTGTCCCCGGCCCGGGCGGCGGTGCCGGCCAGCTTCACCGGCGAGGCCGCCTCCAGCAGCGGGTCGAGCGCTTCCTTGTACTGGCGGAACTTCTCGGCGGACTCGGACATCGGCCCGCCGCCGCCGTACTCCTTCTTCTCCGGCTTGCCGTTGAAGAGGGTCGTCGGGGTGCCGATCACCCCGGTCCCGGCGTCCGGGTCGTAGGGGAACAGGTCGAGGTAGTAGTCCCACCGGGCCACCGTGTCCGGGTTGGTCAGCGGGTCGGGGCCGGGGATGTGCAGGTGGTACTGGAGGAGGACCACGTCGGCCGGCTTGTAGGCCTTGTGGGCGGCGTCGAAGGCCACGTCGGCGGCCACGCACGGCGGGCACTGGGCCCCGGTGAAGAGTTCGACCACCGCCACCCGATTGGCGGCCGGGTCCTTCCGCCCGGGGCTGGCCCCGGGCTTGAACGGCGGGACGGTGGCCAGGTACTCCTTGTCCAGGGCCGCGTCGAGGGCGGCCAGCCTCTCCCCGACCGCCTTCGCCTCGTCGGCCTTGCCCGCCCCCTCCAGGGCCGCCCGGTAGGTGGCCAGTACGTCGTACCGGGCGGTCGGCGGGTCGGCGTCGGTCAGCGCCCCGGCGACCGGGCCGACCACCCCGAGGGCGACGGGTTCGAGGCCCTTCACCCGGTTCAGGTCGTCGGCGAGGTCGGTCAGGAGCGGCCGGGTGTACCGCGGGCCGTAGGGGGTAGCTTGCTTGACCACGAGTGCGGCCAGCGTCTCGGCCTCGGCCGGCGTCAGCTTGGCCTTCTCGGCCATCCGGACGAGGGCGGCGGCCGCGTCCTGGCCGGCCGGGGTGTCCGGGTGCTTCTCGACGACCGCCCGGTAGAGGGCCGGCAGCTCGGCGTCGGCCGCCTTCTGGGCCGCGTCGTAGGCCGCCTTGCGGACCTTGACCTTGGCCGGCTCGCGGGTCTCCCGGACGGCCCGGCGGAGCTTGCCGACCTCGCCCTGGATGTCGGTGACCGTCTGCCAGGGGTCGGCCCCCGGCGTGGCGACCTTCTCCTTCTTGTCGCCCTTGCCTTTGTCGTCCTTGCCGAGGTCGGCCGTGTCGGTCGGGGCGAAGACGGCCCGGGACGAGTACCGCTCGGTCCCGAGGCTGCCGCGGACCGGCCCGCCGGCCGCCCCCGGCCCGGCCACGAACGTCCGGGTGCCGGCGTCGTAGGTCGAGATGTTGCCCTTGTTGTCGGTGTAGGACCGGATTTCGTTGACCGTGAACGTCAGCCCGCCGTCGGCCTTGACCTCCGAGACGGTGACGGCGGCCATCGGCGGGCTGCCGACCACGGCCGCGGCCGGCTTGCCGTCCTTCGCTTCCAGCTTCAGCACGCAGACGGCCGACTCGCCGGCGGGGCCGACGGTGGCGAGCCGGTACAGGCCGGCCGGCGGGACCGGGCCGTCGGCGGCGGCCGCGGGGACGGCGGCGGCCAAGAACGCGGCCGCGAGGGTGAGCGGGCGGAGCGGCATCGGGTGCCTCGGGGTGGCGGGGCCGGCGGGCTACGGGATGGCTATACGCCCGGGGCGGCGGCCGGGAAGGGCGGAGGTGACGGAGTCGGCGGCCGCGTCAGAGGGCGAGTTCGTCGGGCGCGGTGATGCGGAGGATTTGGCGGAGGGCGGCGGCCAGCTTGTCCGGGTCGGCGGCCGCCCGGACCCGGGCCTCGACCTCCGGCGGGACCGCCCCGAACTTCTCCTGGAGTTGGGCCAGCAGGGTCTCCCGGGCACCCTCGGCCCGGCCCTCGGCCTGGAACTTGGCTTTGAATTCGGCCTCCAAGTGCTCGGCGAGTAGCCGGAAAACCCGGGTGTCTTTGATGTCGGCCATGGCCCCAAGCCCCGCAACGAGTCGCCGGATGTCCCCCTCATCATACCGCATCCCGAGGAGCTGGAAACCGCAGCTCATAACGACCCCGCGGGCGTTCTCGGCCGGCACCTCCCGCTCGACCCGGCGGGCCAGTTGGCCGACCACCTCCGGTAGCCGTGGCTCGGCGTCGTCGGTCAAGAGGGCCAGCGGGGCCGTGCCGAGGCCCCCGGCCAACAGGTCGTCGGCCCGCAGCTCCCACACCGGCACCGTCCGGTACTCGAACCGGTGGTACACGTGCCCGGTCTCGTCGGCGCGGGTGACGACCCCGGTCAGGCCGGGTCGGGCCTCCCGCCGCAGGAGCAGCACGACCGTCCGGACCGGGCCGTCGTACCGGGAGCCGAGCAACACGTTGTACAGGAGCAGCCGGCCGGGGAGCGTCTCGTCCCGGGTCGACTGGACTTCGAGGTGGAGCAGCCCGAGTTCCTGCGGGCGGAGCCGGAACACCTTGTCGGCCACCGGCTGGACGACCGACAGGTCCGGGTCAAGCGGGTCGGCGGTCACGCCGGCCGGCAGCCCAACCCGCGGGGCCAGCCAGCTCACCCAGTCCGGGCCGCGGGTGTCCAGGAGTTGTTTCAACGCGGCGTCGTACGGCCCGGGCATGGGCGACCCCGGCGTCAGTACATGTCCAGAATCCACTCGCCGCCGTTGGCCGGGCTGTGGGCCAGCCGGTGGTTGGGCATATCCACGACGAGTTGCAGGTGTTCGAGCGGAATCTGCCCGATCAGGACCGGGCACCCGTCGGCCACCTCCATCGGCTCCAACACGATGTCCCGGCCGAGGATGGTCAGCCGGACCGGTTCGTAGATGTTGACCGTGTACTCGCCGGTGGTGTTCCGGGACCGGCGGCTGAACTTCGGCGTGTCCAGACCGAGTTGCCGGAGCATCGAGGTCGGTAGGCCGAGCGTCGACGCCCCGGAATCGACCAGGGCGTCGGTGATGACGAGCCGGCGGACCTGCTCGGCGGTCAGCTCGCCGTGGTTCGCCTTCAACTCGTCGTACACGTTCGCCACCGTCGCCTCGCACGTCACCCGGCCCATGTAGTTCGTCCTCACCATGATTGGCCCTCCCGCGACCGTTTCCGGCATTCTACCGGCACGGTCCGGCGACCGCACGCCTTACCCGTCGAAGTCCCAGACGACCACCCGCCCGGTGTCGCTGCCGGCCGCGCAGAGGGTGCCGTCCGGGCTGAACGCCACCGACCGCAGCCGGCCGATCTTCCACTCGTACTGCCGGGCCGGCTGCCACGTCGCCGTGTCCCAGAGGGTGACGAGGGCGTCGTTGCTGGTCGTCGCCAGCCACCGCCCGTCCGGCGAGAAGGCCGCGTCGGTGAAGTGCTTGGCCGAGGTGTTCAGCCGCTTGACCGGGGCGGACTTCGGCTCGTCGAGGTGGACGGCGAACAACGCCCGGTCGCGGAGCAGAACGACCACCCCGCCCGGGCCGACCAGCCGCTGGCAGTAGACCGGGACCTCCCCGACCCACTCCCCGAGCACCCGCCCGGCCGACCGGTCGAACGACTGGAGGCCGAACTCGCCGACCGTGTACGGCTGCCCGTGCCGCCGCCGGGCCCGGACCCGGACGACCCGGCGGCCGGTCGGGTCGAGCAGGACCGCGCCCCCGCCCAACCCGTCGAACCGGGCGTTGTACTCCAGTTCGACCGGGGCGGCCGGCGCCCATCCGGTCGGCCCGGACGCGGCGGCCCGGATCGTCACCCGCTTCCCTTCCCGGAGCGGTTCGCCGACCGCCGTCCGGCCGTCGGCCGCGATCGCCGCCGGGCGGAGGGTGGTCAGGACCGGTTCGTCCGCCACCGCCCACGTTCCCACCTCGACCCGCCAGGCGACGGCCCACTGCCAGACGACCAGATGCCGGCCGTCCGGCTCGAACACCACCCGGCCGCCGTGGGCGGTCGGCAGCCCGGCCCATGTCGGCCCCGGGCCGGCCGCCGAGTCCCACACGCACACATAAGGTTGCCCGACGGCCGCGACCGCGGCATAGGCCGCCAGCCTCCGCCCGTCCGGCGAGAACGCCAGCGGCCCGAGCGCCCCGCTCCCCCCGGTGAGGATGCGCACAGCTAGTACGCCCGGGCGAAGACCACCCGCCGGGCCGACGGCTTGCCCGTGAACGGGCACGTCCCCGGCTCGGTCGGCCCGTCGAACGGCAGGCACCGGATCGTCGCCTTGAACTCCTTCTGCACCCGGTCCTCCGTCTCCCGGGTGCCGTCCCAGTGGGCGTACACGAACTTCAGCGCCTCCGCACCCGCCTCGTCGCCCTCCTCCCGGGCCGGGAACAACGCCTTGAACTCGTCCAGCGTGTCGGCCGTCGTCGTCTGCTTCTCCCGGAACGCCTTGGCCCGGTCGAACAGCCCCTTCTGGATGTCCCGGAGCAAGCCGTCAATGTGGGCCGCGGCCCCGCCGAGGGCCACCCCGAACTGCTTCCCCTCCTTGCCGGGCACGTCCCGCCGGGCCACCGCACACGCCCCCTTCTCCAGGTCCTTCGGGCCGATCTCCACCCGCACCGGCACGCCCCGCAGCTCGTGTTCGGCATACCGGAACCCCGGCTGCTTGTCGAACATCCGGTCGATGACGACGGAGATCGGCTCGTACCCGTAGAAGTCGTCGCGGGGCAGGGCCCGCAGCTCGCCGGCCAGCGTCTCCGCGGCGGCGATGGCCGGGGCCCGCTCGGCGTCGTTCTTGCCCAGCGGGCAGATGACCACGTGCGTCGGGGCCAGTCGGGGCGGGACGACGAGGCCGTTGTCGTCCGAGTGGGTCATCAGGAGGCCGCCGATGAGCCGGGTGCTGACGCCCCAGCTCGTCGCCCACGGGTGTTCTTCCTTGTTCTTCTCGTCCCGGAACGTCACGTCGAACGCCTTCGAGAAGTTCTGCCCGAGGAAGTGGCTCGTCCCCGCTTGCAGGGCCTTGCCGTCCTGCATCATGGCCTCGATGCAGAGGGTGTAGATGGCCCCCGGGAACTTCTGGCCGTCGGTCTTCGGCCCGACCAGCACCGGCATCGCCATCCACTCCTCGGCGAACCGCCG
>JAIEQO010000938.1 GCA_019747655.1 Gemmataceae bacterium
CGCCGCCAGCGTCATCTGCTTCCGCATCCTCAACGACGGTGTCTTGTAGTCGGGTCGGTTTTGTCAGAGCCTGTTAGTCGCGTAGGTTTTGGCAGAGCTTCTTAAATGCACCGTAACCGGCGAAATGCACCGTATTCGGCAACTTTTTCGGATTTTTTCTTTCGCCGCAAGTTGCTGAAAAACAAGCAACTTGCGGCGATTGGATTCACCTATCTATCTCACCCATGACGATGTCCATCGACCCGACGACGGCCGGCACGTCCGCGACCAGGCAGCCCCGGCACAGGTCGCCGACCACGCTCAGGTTGCAGAGGCAGCTCGACCGGGCCCGGACCCGCAGCGGCACCGCCTCCTTGGCCGGCCGGCCGACGACGTGGAACCCCATCTGCCCCTTCGGGCACTCGGTCTCGACGTACACCTCGCCCGGGGTCAGCGCCTTCGGCGGCTCGACCCGGTGCGAATACCTCGTCGCCATCAGCCCCGCGAGTTCCGCGTCGGCCTTTTTGGCGTCCTCGGGGGTCAGCCCCGGCCGGCGGGCGGCGAACTCGGCCTGCACCCGCTCCCCCTCGGCGTGCAGGGCGTCGTACTTGTCGAGCGCCTGCTCGACGAGCCGGACGGCCTGCACCACCTCCAGCATGCGGACATAGAACCGGTGCCAGCAGTCGCCGATCACCGCCCCCGGCGGGGCGTTGGCAAACGGCGGCAGCGGCACGTCGAACTCGTACCCCTCGTACCCCGAGTACGGCTCGGTCTTGCGGAGGTCCCAGGCCGGGTCGCCGGCCGCCCGGTCGAGCGACGCCCGCAGCACCGGCCCGGTGCAGCCGTAGCTCAGGGCGGCGGCCTTCGACAGCACCCCGATCCCGGCCGTCCGCTTGACGAAGATGTGGTTGTCGGTGAGCAGCGCGTGGTACTCGGGGATGCGGGGCTTGAAGTAGTCGAGGAACTGCCGGCACCGGGCGGTCCACCCGGGGGGCAGGTCGTCGTGGGCCCCGCCGATGGTGAGGTAGCTGTAGGTCAGCCGGGCCCCGCACACGTCCTCGAACAGGTCGAGGATGTGCTCCCGCTCGCGGAAGGCGTACAGGAACGGGCTGAAGCTGCCGAGGTCGAGGCCGTAGGCCCCCATGCCGACCAGGTGGGAGGCGACGCGGTTCAGCTCGCAGATGAGGACCCGGATGACCCGGGCCTTCTCGGGGACCTTGACGCCGCAGAGCTTCTCGACCGCGAGGCTGAACCCGAGGTTCATGTTCATCGCGGCCAGGTAGTCCATCCGGTCGGTGTACGGGATGAACTGGACGGGGGTGACGTTCTCCCCGATCTTCTCGGCGCAGCGGTGGAGGTAGCCGAGGTGGGGGGTGACCTCGGACACGACCTCGCCGTCGGTCCGGAGGACGAGCCGCAGGACCCCGTGGGTGCTGGGGTGCTGCGGCCCCATGTTGACGAGCATCTCGTCCGTGCGGACGTCGAACTCGATGACCGTCGGGTCGGCGGCTTCGGGGGGCATGCGGGGGCCTCGGGGGGACGGCCCCATTCTACGGCCGGCCCCGCCCCCGGGCGGCTACCGCTTGCCGGTCCCGCCGCCGCCGGGCATCCCCTTGTTCGACAACCCGCCGCTCATCTTCTCCATCATCTCCTTCGCCTTGTCCTTGTCGTAGGTGCTCGACGAGGACGAGCTGCCGCACCCGACGGCGAGCGGGAGGGCCAGGACGAGCGCGGCCAGGGCGGCGAGGCGGTACGACGGGCGCATGGGACGGGCTCCGGGTATGAAGGGGGGCCGCCCGACGCGGGCGGCTCAGAAGAGGTGTACGGACCGGCCGGGGGGGCGGTCAGGGTAAAACCGCCGCCTCACCGACAGCGGACGCCGTGGTACTCGAGCGGGAACTCGTAGTCCTTGCGGAGCGGGTGCCCCTCCCAGTCGTCGGCCAGGAGGATGCGGCGGGGGTCGGGGTGGCCCGGGAACCGGACCCCGACGAGGTCGTACACCTCCCGCTCCTGCCAGTCGGCCGTCCGCCAGACGCCGGCGACCGACGGGACCTCCGGCAGCTCGCCGGGGGTGCCGTCCTTCCACCGCGGCAGAACCACCTTGAGGGTGAACCGCCGGCCGGGGTGGGTGAAGCTGGACAGGTGGTAGACGACTTCGAGGTGCGGGTCGAACCCGGCCTTGGCCGCCTTCTTCGGGTCGGTCTCCAGGTAGTCGACGCCGGAGACGTCGTTCAGCATCTCGAACCGCAGCCGGGGGTCGTCCCGGAGGAACGTGCAGACCTCCACGAGCCGGCCCGGCTCGACGGTGACGAACGGGTCGAGGGCCGTCGCCAGACCGGGTGTGACGGCGGCCCCGAACCGCTCCTGGAGGGCGGCGGTGATGTCGGCGGGGGTCATGGGGCGGCCGGGGCGGGGGGTGCGAGGGCCAGGTCGCGGCAGGCCCGGAAGGCGGCGTGCAGCATCTGCCCGACGGTGTCGAGGTTGTGCAGCCCGACGGCCTGCGGGTCGAGGGTGAACTCGTTCCCCCGGAGTACCCCGAACTGCCAGGCGTTGCCGTTGGTGGTGATGCCGTACACCGGCTGCTCGGGGAGCCCGTTCAGCTTCTGGGCGGCCAGCATCGCGGCCAGGCACTGCCCCCAGGCCCGGGTGAAGTCGTCCAGCTTCGCCTCCACCACCAAGAGGTACGGGGTGGTCGGGTAGGTCGGGCCGAACTCGGACCGCTTGCAGACGAAGTAGTCCGGGGTGCCGCACAGGTCGGCGTCGTACTCCAGCGGCTCGTGGGTGAACAGCAGCAACTCCGGGCGGTACGACTTCCAGACCTCCCGGAGGAGGGGGAACAGGACCAGTTCCCCGGCCCCGATCTCCGACCGGCCGGGGGCGAACTCCCGCAGGTTGAATTCCAGCTCGGCGCGGAAGTACTCGCCGAACGGCGGGGCGTCGGCGGCCGGGGCGACCGCCCGCCCGAGCAGGCAGCGGACCTTGTGCCGCGCGATCACGTCATCGGTCGAGGTGTAGTTGCCGAACGCCATCGCGGCCTCCGTTACGCCTTCGCGGGCTTGGCCCGCTCCTTGGTCTCCGTGACGAACGCCAGCGCCTTCTCGGGGGTGGCCAACTCGTCGGGCAGCAGCACCGCCCCGGTCCGGGCCGGGACCGGCGGCCCCTCGGCCCCGCCCTTCGTGAGGTCCTTCATCCGCCGGACCTTGTCCTGGACCCGCATCAGCCCTTCGAGTAACGCCTCCGGCCGGGGCGGGCAGCCGGGGACGTACACGTCGACCGGGACGACCAGGTCGACGCCCTTCGCCACGTTGTAGCCGTACTTGTAGTACGGCCCGCCGCCGCAGGTGCAGGCCCCCATGGCGATCACGAACTTCGGGTCGGGCATCTGGTGGTACAGCCGGCGGACCCGGTCGGCCATCTTCAGGTTGACGGTGCCGGCGACGATCATCAGGTCGGCTTGGCGGGGGGTGGCCCGGAACGCCCCGGCCCCGAACCGGTCGATGTCGTACCGGCCGGCCCCGGTGGCCATCATCTCGATGGCGCAGCAGGCCAGCCCGAAGGTCATCGGCCACAGGGACGACTCGCGTCCCCAGTTGATGGCCTGCTCCAGGGAGGTGACGACGAACCCGTCCTCGAACCGGTTTTCCAGCAACATGAGTGCGAGTGGCTAGTGTGAGTGTGAGTGAAAATGGGGCGCGTCGGGCGATCGTGGCTTCACTCACACTAGCCACTCGCACTCGCACTGTCGCGGTCTTGGCCGGCGGTGCTGCGGACCCAGTCCAGGTCGCCCCGCCGCCAGAGGTAGGCGAACCCGACGAGCAGGACGCCGAAGAAAACCATCAGGTCGGCGAAGGCCACCCAGGCGAGGGTGCCCATCGCCCCGGGGTCGGCGTCGCCCCCGGCCCCGAGCGTCTGGACGGCGACCGCCCGCTGGTCGGGGGGTAGGGCCGGGTCGGCGGCCCGGGTGGCGGTGCCGAACACCACCGCCCAGGGGAAGAAGAAGGCCAGCTCCACGTCGAAGATGACGAACAACAGGGCGACGACGTAGAACCGGAGGTCGAACTGGACCCAGGCCGACCCGATCGTCGGCTCCCCGCACTCGTAGACGGCCCCCTTTTCGGCCGACGGCCGGTCCGGGCGGACGAGCCGGCCGATCAGGAGCGGGGTCATCAACAGGACGACCCCGGCGGCCAGGAAGATCAGGACGAACAGCACCAGATCGGGCATAAGTGTCAGTGGCTAGTGTGAGTGCGAGTGAAGACTGGGCGGTCGCTGGGGTTTCGGTTTTCCACTCGCACTCACACTAGCCACTCGCACTCTTTTCGGCCGTCTTTACCCAGACGGGCAGGCTGACCCGCTTCGACTCGGCCACCGCGGTCGGGTTGAGCGAGGCCTGGCCCCAGGCAACTTCGAGCGGCAGCTTGGCGTAGTCGACCACGCAGCCGTCCCGGGTGTAGGTGCTGATGTCGTAGTTCGACCCCATGAAGATGCAGTCGACCGGGCACGGGTCGACGCACAGGGCGCAGAACATGCACTTCGTGTAGTCGATGGCGAACCCGGTGACGACGAACCCCTTCAGCGGCGGGGCCGCCTTCTCCTTGCCGATGTAGATGCAGTCGACCGGGCAGGCCCGGGCGCACTTGTCGCACCCGATGCAGGTGGTCAGGTCGTACCGGTGGAACCCGCGGTACCGCGGGCGGACCGGGACCGGCCGCTCGGGGTACTCGAAGTGCCGGGTGAACGACCCGCGGCGGAACGACTGCACGGCCGTCCGCAGGGTGACGGCCATCCCGCCGGCGATCGTCCGGGTCGCCGCGGCCACGTTCCGGAGCCAGGTCCGCATGGGAGTCGGGAGTAAGCAGTAAGCAGTCAACAGTGAGCAGTGACGGAATTGTACCGGCTGTCACCTCCCGCCGCCACTGAACGCGAACACCCGCGCCGAACTCCGGCGCGGGCGGCGGCCTGTTGACTGTTCACTGCTTACTGTTCACTGGTCACTGTTCCGCCGCGATGCCGACCCCGGCCTTGTAGTCGATGTGCTTGCGGGCCAGTTCCAGGGCCAGCCGCTCCAGGAACTCCTGCTTGAACCGGCTGAGCGGGACGTCGTCGACCGCCTTCATCCCGGTCTTCGGGTAGACGAACGGGTGGGTGTACTTGTGCTTCGGGCCGTCCGCCGGCGGGGCGGTCACGTCGTACACGTCGACCTCGACCTCGGCCCGCCCCTCGTACACCCGCTTCCCGCTCCCCGGCTGGTAGATGTTCACGTTCCCGACGGTCACGTCCATCACGAAGTCAGCCCCGAGGTACTTCCCGAGCTTGGCCGCGTCCATCGACTGCCAGGTCGGGTTCTTGGCCTTGAACTTGTTCACGTCGGCCGCCGGGATCACCGCCACCTTGTCCTTGCTCTCCTTGGCCAGCTCGGGTAGCCGCTTGGCCAGCATGGCGGCCAGCTCCCGGTCGGCCCCGGCGAACTCGAACGACACCCCCGGCGAGTGCCCGCACAGGACCAGAACCTTGACCTCCCGCTCCTTGTCGGCCAGCTCGCCCTCCTTCGGGCGGAGCGGGTACGGGGCCGGGAGGGGGTCGTTCCGGTGGAGCAAAAACCCGATCGTGGTGAGCGGGTTGCACCCGACCGCCAGGACCGCCGCCAGGGCCGCCCACACGCCCCGCTTGGCCCACCTTCGGGCAACCGTCCGGCTCATCCGTGAGTCCCCCTTTGGGCGATTGGAGATGGACGATTTGTGATTGCCGATTGCGGCCGGCGATCGACCGCGGCCCCGGAAATCATTAATCACAAATCCTCAATTTCCAATCAACAAAACCCCCACCCACCGCCCGAGCATGAGCACCAGGAACAGCCCGACGGCGGCCGTCAGGAGCAGTTCGCCGCGGCCCGGCCGGACCAGTAGCAGCCGCCCGGCCAGCCCGCTCGCCACCGCCCACACCAGGGCCACGGCCCAGGTCACGGCCAGGAGCGTCCCGACCCAGTTCGCCCGCAGCGACGCCCCGAGGTCCCCCCGGACGAGCAGGGCGAAGCTGGTCGTCATCCCGCACGACGGGCACGGCTTGCCGGTCCAGTCGGCGAAGTTGCACGGGGCCAGCCCCAACTGGGTGTGGGTGGCCATCGTCCGCGGGGCGCCGTCCGGCCCGTACGGGTCGATCCGCCCGGCGGCCGCGAACACCCCGGCCAGGGCGACGGCCACCGCCACCAGCCCGGCCCGGGCGGTCCGCCCGACCCGGTTCGTCCGGACGGGGCGGGCGACCGGCCGGGCGGTCGGGATGCGGTCGGGGTCCATGCGGTTGTTCTCGGGCGGCACGGATAGCCTCGGGGCCGGGCCGGGTCAAGGGGGGATTCGCCCCGACCGGGGTATAACAGGACGGGAGAATTGTACCGGGGGCGGGGGACGAAGATGCCGGCGGTGGCGGCCGCGATCCGGGCGTTCATGGCCGGCCACCCCGGTCCGGGTGTGGTCGCCGTCTCCGGCGGGGCCGACAGCGTCGCCCTGCTGCAGGGGCTGGTGGAGGTCGGGGCCGGGCCGCTGACGGTGGCCCACTTCGACCACGCCCTCCGCGGGGCCGAGTCCGACGCTGACGCCGCCTTCGTCCGCGAGCTGGCCGCCCGGCTGGGGCTGCCGTTCCGGCTCGGCCGGGGGGAGCTTCGCGCCGATGCCCCCGGCCTGGAGGCAGCGGCCCGGCGGCAGCGGTACGACTGGCTGGCCGGGGTCGCGGCCGAAGCCGGAGCCGGTTGGGTCGCCACCGGCCACACCGCCGACGATCAGGCCGAGACGGTCCTGCACCGGCTGGTCCGCGGAACGGGGCTGCAAGGGTTGCGGGGGATGGGATCGCAGAGACCCCACCCCCTAACCCCCTCCCCCGCGGGGGGAGGGGGGACCAGACAGAGTCCGGACCCTTCCCCCCGGCCCCCTCCCCCACAGGGAGAGGGGGAGGAAGACCCGAGCCGGGGGCTTTCTCCGGTCCCCCCTCCCCCCGCGGGGGAGGGGGATAGGGGGTGGGGTTGTTTTGATCTGTCCCCCCTCTCCGTTGCGGGGAGGGGGCTAGGGGGAGGGGTCTTGTCCATCATCCGCCCCCTCCTCGCCGTCTCCCGTTCGGACATCCTCGCCTACCTCGCCTCCCTCGGCCAACCCTACCGCGACGACTCGTCGAACGCCGACCGCCGGTTCACCCGCAACCGCATCCGGCACGAACTGCTCCCCCTCTTGCGTTCCTTCAACCCGGACGTGGCGGCCGCCCTGAATCGGCTCGCCGAGCAGGCGGCCGAGGCCCATGAGGTGATCGCCGGGCAGGCCGCCGGCCTGCTCGTCCGTGCGGAGTTGCCCCGGGCCGGAGCCATCGTCGTCCTCGACCCGACCCCGCTGATGACCGCCCCGAAGCTCGTCGTCCGGGAGGCCCTACGGCTGGTGTGGGAGCGGGAGGGCTGGCCGCTGGGCGACATGACCGCCGACCACTGGGATTTCGCGGTCGACGCGGCCGTCCGGAGCGTCGGCCGGTGGGACTTCCCCGGCGGGGTGGCGGGCCACTTCCGGGGCCGTGTGGTTGCCTTCGGGCCGGGGTTGTAGAACACCGTTTTCGAGGTGCCGCCGCCATGCTCCGACCGATCCGCCGGGCCCTACTGAGCGTGTCCGACAAGACCGGGCTGGTCGACTTCGCCCGGGAGCTGTCCGCCAAGTACGGCGTCGAGCTGATCGCCACCGGCGGGACCAAGACGGCCCTCGCCGACGCCGGGCTGCCGGTCAAGGACGTGCGGGAGCTGACCGGCTTCCCGGAAATCCTCGACGGCCGGGTGAAGACGCTGCACCCCGCCATCTACGCCGGCCTGCTGGCCAAGCGGGACAAGCCCGAGCACCTGCAAACCCTGCTCGAACACAACCTGCCCGAGATCGACCTCGTCGTCTGCAACCTCTACCCGTTCGAGCAGACGGTGGCCAAGCCGGGCGTGACCGAGGCCGAGGCCATCGAGAACATCGACATCGGCGGCCCGTGCATGATCCGGGCGGCCGCCAAGAACTTCGACGCCGTCACGGTGGCGACCGACGCCGTGCAGTACCCGCGTATCCTCAAGGAACTTGAGGCCTACAACGGCTCCGTGTCGCGGGAGTTGCGGCAACGATTCGCCGCCGCCGCCTTCGCACGAATCGCTCGGTATGACGTTGCAATCACCCAATATTTCGCCGGCAAGCCGGACTGGCCGCTGACCCAACACCTTGCTTTCGATCTGTCCCAGCCGCTCCGGTACGGTGAGAACCCTCATCAGGAAGCTGCGTTCTACTTCGAGTCCGGCATCACCGCCCGCGACAAACACCCCTGCGTCGCCACCGCCGGGCAGTTGCACGGCAAGGAGCTGAGCTACAACAACATCCTCGACCTCGACTCGGCCCTGAACTTGGCCCGCGAGTTCAGCGAGCCGGCCGCGGTCGTCGTCAAGCACAACAACCCGTGCGGGGCGGCCACCGCCCCGGCCCTCGCCGACGCCTTCGCCCGCGCCTGGGACGGCGATCCCCAGTCGGCCTTCGGCGGCATCATCGCCTTCAACCAGACCGTCGACGACGCCACCGCCGCGGCGCTCCTAAGCGGCGAGCGGTTCGTCGAGTGCGTCATCGCCCCGGACTACGCCCCGGCCGCCCTCGACCGGCTCAAGGGGTGGAAGAAGAACGTCCGGCTGCTCAAGACCGGGCCGCTCTCGGGTCCCCCGCACGGGCTCGACTACCGCCGCGTCGACGGCGGCCTGCTCGTCCAGACCCGCGATGTGGGGGCCGTCGACTTCACCAAGTGGCAGACCGTCACCAAGCGCCAACCCACCCCCGCCGAACTCGCCGCCCTCCGGTTCGCCTGGCTGGTCTGCAAGCACGTCAAGTCGAACGCCATCGTCCTCGCCCACGGCACCCAAGTGGTCGGCGTCGGGGCCGGGCAGATGAGTCGCGTCGATTCGGTCGAGATCGCCGTCAAGAAGGCCGGCGGCCGGGTGAAGGGCAGTGTTCTCGCGTCCGATGCGTTCTTCCCGTTCCGGGACAACGTCGACCGGGCGGCCGCCGCCGGCGTCGTCGCCATCGCCCAGCCGGGCGGCTCGCAGCGGGACGCCGACAGCGTCGCCGCCTGCGACGAACACGGCCTGGCGATGGCCTTCACCGGCGTCCGGCATTTCCGGCATTGAAATCCAAGCCGCACGATAAACGCAGAAAAGGCACGATCAAATCATGAAATTTGGTCTGATCGATTCCTGATCTGTGTTCATCGTGCGGCTCCTGTTTTGGGAGCGTCATGGAGCATACGTCGCACGAGTTCCTCCGCCGGGTGCTGGAGCTGCCCAGCCCGAGCGGCTACGAGCAGCCGGTCCAGGCGGCCGTCCGCGAGTGGGCCGGCACCTTCGCCGACGAGGTGACGACCGACCGCCACGGCAACGTCGTCGCCGCCCGCTTCCCCGAAGGCCGCCCCGAGGACGCACCCCGCGTTCTGCTCGCCGGCCACTGCGACCAGATCGCCCTGATGGTGCAGTACGTCGACGCCGAGGGCTTCCTGTACGTCCAGCCGATCGGCGGGTGGGACATGCAGGTCCTCCTCGGCCAGCACCTGACCGTCTGGGGCAAGGGCGGGCCGGTGCATGGCGTGGTCGCCCGCCGGGCCATCCACCTGCTCAAGCCCGACGAGCGAAACAAGGTTCCGGACTTCCCGGACGTGTGGATCGACATCGGGGCCAAGAACAAGGAGGACGCCGAAACCCTCGTCCGGCCCGGCGACCCGGTCACGTTCGCCCTCGGCTACCGCCCCCTGCGGAACGGCCTCGCGGCCAGCCCGGCGATGGACGACAAGGTCGGGCTGTGGGTGGTGATGGAGGCCGTCCGGCTCTTGAAGGGCCGCGAGCTGAAGGCCGCGGTGTACGGCGTCTCGACCGTGGCCGAGGAGATCGGCCTGCGGGGGGCGACGACCTCGACTTACGCGGTCAACCCGCAGGTCGGCATCGCGGTGGACGTGACCCACGCGACGGACACCCCCGGCAACGACAAGAAGACCCAGGGGGAGATCAAGCTCGGGGCGGGGCCGGTCGTCTTCCGCGGCCCGAACATCAACCCCCGGGTGTTCGACCTGCTCGAAGAGACCGCGAAGGCCCACGAGATTCCGGTCCAGGTGCGGGGCGTGCCGCGGGCCACGGGGACGGACGCCAACGCCATCCAGATCACCCGGGAGGGGGTGGCCACCGGGCTGATCGGCATCCCGAACCGGTACATGCACAGCCCGGTCGAGGTGGTCCACCTGGGCGACCTGACGAACGCGGCGAAGCTGCTCGCCGAGTTCTGCCTGGCGGTCGGGCCGGGTGAGAGTTGGATACCCTGACCCGCTGCCCTACAACCGGTTACGGCTTCGGCCCGCCGGCCGCCCGCAGGCGGGCGACGAGGGCGTCGTAGTCCGGGCGGCCGGCCAGCGACCGGTAGTGCTCGTTCCGGTCGGTATCGGTCAGCACCTCGGCGGGCGTCAGGTCCCCCGACGCGGCCGCCCGGTCCAGGAGGCGGACGGCCTCCGCCCCGTACTCCCCTCGTCGGTCGGCCGGCACCATCGGGTGGGTGCAGAGTCGGGCATACCCTTGGGCCGCGCCGAGCAGGAGTCGGGCTTCGCAGTCGGGGCCGGCGGCGGCCGCCAGGAGGACCGGCGCGTCGTTCGGCCGGCCGGCCGTGAGCAGGTGGTTCGCCCGCAGAATTTGGCAGATCCGGAGGTTGTTCTGGCTGGTGGCCCGCTCGGCCGCCCACCGGAAGTGATCGGCCGCCGCCAGGTGCCGGCCGGCCTCGGCGAGCGACTGGGCCGACCGGATGAGGTCGAGGTCGGTGGCGTCGGCCGGCGGCTCGGGGGTCGGCGGCTCGGGGGTGGGCGGCTCGGCGGCCGAAGCCGGGGGCGAGGGTGCGTCAACGGCTGTTGGCGAGCGGCGCGGCGTAGGCCCAATACCGCTCAT
>JAIEQO010000028.1 GCA_019747655.1 Gemmataceae bacterium
CCCGGCGGCCTCTCGGTCGGCATAATCCGGCGACCCGAGCCGGGCCACCAGGGCATCCGGGGCCGGCGGCCCCGCGAGTCCGCCGACCGCCACCCCGCCCCCGCCGACCGCCGCCAACAGCCACCGCCTCATGGTGCGCCCTCGCCCGTGCGTCCCGGCCGACCGCAACCGACACCATCGTACCCGCCCGGTTGGCCCGGGGGAACAACCGACCCGCCGCAATCCTGCCCCCGGGCCACGACTTGTCCACCGGCGAGACCGGGGCGGGGCGGGGAACCCGGGCGGGTAAGGCCGGGTGCGCCGGTTGGATCACCCACCCCCGGCCCCCTCCCCCGCGGGGGAGGGGGGTGAACGATGGAAAGGCCTATTGTCTCCCCCTCGCCTCCGGCGGGCGGGAGGAAAGGGTGGTGGGAACGGACACCGGGAGGGGTCCTTGCTACACTGCTAGTTTCGCCCCCGGGCTCACACCCGACTGATGCACGGCACCGGTGCCGGGTCGCAGGTCGGCCGGGGCTGCTCGAACCGCCGCGTCAGCCGGCGAAGGTCACGCACATGGCGATCGGTTTGCTCGGCCAGAAGGTCGGGATGACCCAGGTGTTCACCGCCGAGGGTATCCAGGAGCCGGTCACGGTCCTCAAGCTCGGCCCGTGCCCGGTCCTCCAGATCCGCTATCCGTCCACCCAGGAAGGCAACCGGACCGTCGAGAAGGACGGCTACTCGGCCGTCCAGCTCGGGTACGGGGATAAGCCGCGGAAGAACGCCACCCGCCCGGAACAGGGGCACGTCGCGGCCAACCTGAAGTCGAAGCGGAAGGACGCCCGGCAGAAGGCCGGGGTGAAGCTCCCGCCGAAGGCCGACGTCGAGCCGCAGCGGTTCGTCCGCGAGTTCCGGCTCGACCGGGGCTCGCTGCCGGTCGTCCCCGGGTCGCTGACCGCCACCGCCGAGCAGGCCACCCTGACGGTCGAGCGGGTCCGGACGACCGGGGAGGGCCTGGCCAAGAAGTACGAGCTGTACACCGAGCCGATGACGGTCAAGGTCGGGGACAAGCTGACGGTGGCCGAGGTGTTCAAGGACATCCAGGCGGTCGACGTGATCGGCACGACGAAGGGCCGCGGCACCCAGGGCGTCATGAAGCGGCACGGGTTCGCCGGGCTGCCGGCCGCCCACGGGGCCAAGAAGGTCCACCGGCAGGCCGGGTCGACCTCGTCGCTGGCCAGCAACCGCGGGTCCGGCCGGCCCAAGAAGGGGCTGAAGCGGGCCGGCCGGTACGGCAACGAGCGGGTGACGATCCGGAACCTCGCCGTCATCCGGGTGGACGCCGAGAACAACCTGCTGTTGGTCCGCGGCGGGGTCCCCGGTCACCCGAACGCCTACGTCATGGTCCGGCCGACGAACAAGGTCGGGCCGGGGTCGCCGAAGGCCCGGGCCAACAAGAAGGAGTTCGTCGCGGCCAAGCGGGGCAAGTAACGGGCCGCCCGTCAGGTCGTGACCCCGCCGGCCAGGGCGTCGGTCAGCCACGCCCGGGCGTAGGCCCAGTCGCGGTAGGCGGTCGCCCGGGACACCCCGGCGGCCGCGGCCGCCTCGTCCACCGTCAGCCCGGCGAACAGCCGCAGCCGGGCCACCTCCGCCGCCCCCGGGTCCTCGGCCGCCAGCCGGCCGAGGGCGTCGTCCACGTCCAGCACCACGTCGGCCTCGGGTACGGCGATCCGGTCGGCCTCGGACAGGCTGAACCGCCGGGCCGCCCCGCCCCGCTTACCGGCCCGCTTCCGCCGGGCGTGGTCGATCAGGATGCGCCGCATGGCCTCGGCCGCGGCGGCCATGAACCGGGACCGGTCGGCCGCGTCGCCCCCCACCCGCAGATAGGCTTCGTGGACCAGGGCGGTGGCGTCGAGGGTGTGCCCGGCATGCTCCGCAGCGAGCCGGACCGCCGCCAGCCGCCGCAACTCGTTGTAGATTGCCGGGAACGGGTCGGCCGGTGTCGCCACGACTCACCTCCGTGGGGCTACCCCCCTACCCCCCCCCACATTTTTGCGAACCGGTCGTCCACCGCATTTTCGCTGTGATTCCCGGCGTTTCCGCATCGGTCGTGTCCGGCGGGGCCTGTCACGGTCGGCCACGGATTGTGTCGGAACCTGTGGCCCGTAAACCGCTTGGGTCGGGCACCGACCGATCCCGTATCCGGTCACGGTCAGGACTCGACCAGACCACCCCGCGACGGGCGAATTTGAACATCTGTACCTTACACTCCCTGCGGGCGGTGTCAAATCCGATTCGCGGGATTATCGGCCGCCGCCCGAAATCCTCCCTCGTTACGCCGGCGGGGGTTGGCCCGGCGGCCCCGGGGGGTTCTCCGGGAAGGTGACGCCGGCATAAATGTCGGCCAGCCGGACCCGGGCCGGGACCCCGGCGAACTCCACGACCGCGTCCAGCCCGACGAAGTCGGAGTGGGCCCAGGTCCCGTCGGCCTGCCGGACGTACCGGTCGACGGCCGGCTCGTCCTGGGCGACCATCACGTACTCCCGCAGGCTGGGAATACGCTTGTAGTGGCGGAACTTGGTCCCGCGGTCGTAGCTGGCGGTCGAGTCGGACAGCACTTCGATTAGGACGGTCGGGTTGAGGAGGGTGTCCGTCCGGTCGCCGTCGAACTCGGGCGGGCCGCACAAGACGATCAGGTCGGGGTAGGTGTTCAACCCGGTGGCCCGGACCTTCACCCGCATGTCCCGGGAGAGTGTCCGGCACGGCCCGCCGGCGAGTTGGTTGCCGAGGTGCCGGGCCAGGTCGTCGTTGACGACGTTGTGGGCGTAGCTCGCCCCGGCCATTGCGTAGATGACGCCGTCCAGGAATTCGCTCTTGACCGTGGCGGCGCGGTCGCGGGCCAGGTACTCCTCTTCGGTCAGCTTCCGGGGATTCGGGACGGCCGACATGGGTGGCCTCCGCGGGGCGGTCGTCGGACCAAGTCAGTCTACCCGACCGGGGCCGGCGGGGTCACGGTCGGTTGGCCGGCCGCGGGGGCGGGGCGGGGTGCGGGCCGGGGCGGTCGAGTTCACGCCGCTTCACCCGCCGCGCGGCCCGGGTTCCCGGTTGTGCCCACCGGCCCGGCCCGGTACGATCCGGGTGGGAGGACGACCGATGACCCTGACCGCCGAACAGATCACCGCCGCCGCCCTGGCCATGTCCGAGGAGGACCGGCAGGACCTGCTGGTCCAGCTGATGGACAGCCTGGACGGCCCGCCGGACGTGGACTACGAGCAGGCGTGGGCGGAGGAGATCAAGCGGCGGCTGGACGACTACCGGGCGGGGACGGCGGAAACCGTCCCCGCGGCCGAGGTCCGGCGGAAGCTCATGGAAGGCATCCATGACGAAGCCGGTTGACTACCTCCGCCTGGCCGACGCCGAGGTCCAGGCCGCCCGGCGGTGGTACGCCCGCCGGGGCGGGGCGTGGCTGGTCGCCCGATTCGCGGCAGCCCTCAGCGACGCCGAGGCGCGGGTGTCCGCGAACCCATCGCTGTGGTCGCCGGACCAGTACGGCACCCGGGCCTGCCGGCTGAAGAAGTTCCCGTACCGTCTGATCTACGTCGAGGAGCCGGCCCGGGTGCTGGTGCTGGCCGTCGCCCACGACAGGCGGCGGCCGGGGTACTGGGTCCGCCGGCTGCCGCCGTAGCCGTCACCGCTTCGCCTCCCGCGGGGGCGGGGCGGTGGCCGGCAGCGTCGCCAGCAGGGCCTTGAAGTCGGGCCGGCCGCGGAGGGCGTCGAGGTCGGCGTCCTTCTCGATGTGGGTGCGATTCCGATACCCCGCGGCCACCGCCTTCCGCAGCCACGCCATCGCCTTGTCGGCGTCGGCCGCCGCCTCGGCCGGCTGACCCTTCTTGGCGTACACCCCGGCCGCCACCGCCCGGTAGCAGGCCGCGTCGTACAGGCTGTTTGCGTCCGGGCGGCCGAGCTTCTCCCACATCGCGGCCGTCGCCCGGCAGCCGGCGGCGTCGCCGAGCGCCCGACAGCACTCCAGCCGGCCGGCGAATGCCGACGGGATCATCCGCGGGTCGAGCCCCGGCCGGTCCACCTCGGCCATAAGCTCGCTGAATAGTTTGATGGAATCGGCCGGGCGGCCCAGGGCGCGGTAGCTGAGGGCCAAGTTGCGCATGCTCGTGAGTGTGTTCGGGTGGTCCGGGCCCAGCACCCGCCTCCTGGCGGCCAGCGTCTCCTCGTGTAACTTCAGGGCGTCGGCCGTGCGGCCCGAGTCGGCGTAGCTGGCGGCCAGGTTGTTCATGCTCAGGAGGGTGTCCGGGTGGTCGGGGCCGAGCACCCGCCGGCTGGCCGCCAGCGTCGCCTCCCGCAATTCGATGGCGTCGGCCGGGCGGCCCAGGGCGCGGTAGCTGAGGGCAAGATTTATCATGCTTTTGAGCGTATCCGGGTGGTCCGGCCCGAGCACCCGCTTCTGTGCGGTCAGTACCTCCTCGTTCAGCCGCAGGGCCTCGGGGTGGCGACCCAGGGAGTGGTAGCTCACGGCCAAGCTGCTCATGCTCGTGAGCGTGATCCGGTGGTCGGGGCCGAGTACCCGCCGGCTGGCCGCCAGCGTCTCCTCCCGCAGCGCGAGGGCGTCGGCGTGCCGGCCCAAGCCTTCGTAGCCGAGGGCCAGGTTGTTCATGCTCGTGAGCGTGCCCGGGTGGTCCGGGCCGCGGTGACGAGTGAACAGGGCGCGGGCCCGCTCGCACTGCTCCACGGCCTCCGCCGGCTGGCCTAGATAGCCAAACGTCCCTCCCAGTGTCCACCGCAGCCGGGCCTCGACCAGCGGCTGATCCTTGAACCCCGTCGCCAGGGCCGGCAGGGCGGCGGTGATCGCGTCCCGAAGGGTCACGTCGCGGCCCAACCCGCCGTCCTGCCCCTTCGGCCGGGCGGCGGCGAAGACCGTGTCCGCGAAGAAACTCACCACCGCGTTCGCCTCGGCCGCCTTCCCCTCGGCCTCGACCCGGGCGGCGTCGGCCTTCGTCCGCTCCACCTCGACCTGGACGAGCCGCTCGCCGGCCAGCCGTTCGTTGGCCTGGGCGTCGAGCCGGGCCAGCCGCTCCCCCTCGGCCCGCTCGGCCTCGGCATGCTGAGCCGCCACGGCCAACCGCTCCTGCTTCTTCGCCTCGACCAGCCCCCACGTCGTGCCGGCGATGCCGGCCAGCAGGGCGAACAGGACCAGCCCGGCGGCGACCACCTGCCCCTTGTGCCGGCGGACGAACTTCCGCAGCCGGTAGCCGGCCGACGGCGGCACCGCCAGCACCGGCTCGCCGGCCAGGTAGCGGCCGACATCCGCGGCGAACCCGTTGGCCGTCTCGTACCGCCGGTTCCGGTCCTTCGAGAGCGCCTTCATCACCATCCAGTCGAGGTCGCCCTTCACCAGCCGGCCCAACTTCTTCGGCTCGGTCTGCCGGTTCGCGGCGACCGACGGTGTGCCCTCGGCCGTGCTCAGGCGGTGGCTGGGGGTCGGCGGGTCCTCCTCCCGGATGACCCGCAGCACCTCGTCCAGGGCGGCCTGCCGGAGCCGGTCCTTCTCGATCGGCGGGGTGCCGGTCAGTAGCTCGTACAGGATGACCCCGAGGGCGTAGATGTCGGCCCGGGTGTCCACGTCGACGGCGTTGAAGGCGGCCTGCTCCGGGGCCATGTACTGCGGCGTCCCCATGACCGCCCCGTAGGCCGTGAACAGCGACTTGTCCGTCAGCGGCAGTTCGCTGACGGCTTTCGCCAGCCCGAAGTCGATGACCTTCGGGACCGGCTTGCCGTCGTGGCTCTCGACCAGCACGTTGCCGGGCTTCAGGTCGCGGTGGATGACCCCCTTCTGGTGGGCGTGCTGCACGGCGGAACAAATCTGCTGGAACAGTTCGAGCCGCTGCGGCACGGTCAGCCGGTGTGCGTCGCAGAACTGGGTCAGCGGCACCCCCTTGACCAGCTCCATCACGAAGTACGGGCGGCCGGGGGAAGCGACCAGGGGCTCACGCCCCTGGCTACGGGCTGCCGCCCCTCCGGGGCTGAAATCATCCGAGCCGCGGAGCGGCGACGGCTCGTAGCCGGGGGCGTGAGCCCCTGGACCGGTTGTTCCGGCGTCGAGAACTTTGGCGATGTGCGGGTGGTCCATCAGGGCCAGGGCCTGTCTTTCGGCCTCAAAGCGCGCCAGCACCCGTCGGCTGTCCATCCCCTCCTTGACCAGCTTGACCGCCACCTTCCGTCGGACCGGGTGGAGCTGCTCCGCCATCCAGACGGTGCCCATCCCCCCTTCGCCGATCTGCTGGAGCAGCTTGTACCGCCCGCCGATGACCGTCCCCTCGTCCGGGGCCGGGTCGTGGTCGGCAGTAGAGACGGATGAACCCCCCACCCGCCGCTGCGCGGCGCTCTCCCCCGCAAGGGGGGAGGCGGGAGACAGGTCAGCGGTCGGCGTGTGAGGCGGGAGGTCGATCGTCGGGGCGGCTGGTTCTTCACCTCCCCCCTTGCGGGGGAGGTCGCCGCGGTCCGCAGGACCGGGGCGGGTGGGGGGTGGGGAAGCAAACGACCCCCCACCCGCCGAGTTGCTCCGCAACTCGGCGACCTCCCCCGCAAGGGGGGAGGTGAAGGACGGGGCCGGTCCCGACTCGCTCGCGGCCTCGTCGTGGGCGGCCAGCAGCCGCTCGACCCGCTGCCGCAAGTCGTTGTCGGGGCCGCACTCGCGGTCGAGGAGGGCGGCCCGGGCCGGGGCGTCCGGCAGGTCCAGGGCGGCCACGAACAGGGCCTTCACGCGGCGGGGGTCGAGGGGCACGGCGCGTCCTCCGGGGGCCGGTTCCCCCAGATTGGCGTAAAACCGCCCCGAAGTGTCTCAAAAAATCTCGGACGGCCGCCGGGATCGGCCCCGGGCGGGTCGGTCGACCGCCACCGTCTCCCGCCAGGCGGCGTCCAGCCGGTCGGCCAAAGGCCCCCAGTCGTACCCGACCAGGACCGCCCGCCGCCCGGCGTCGGCCGTCTCGGCGAGTTCGTGCGGCCGGCGGATGCCGTCGAGGATGGCGTCGGCGAGGGCCGGGCCGTCGGCCCGGACGTAATCGCGGCCGGGGACGAGCGATAGGCCCTCGGCCCCGACGGTGGTGCTGACGACCGGGGCGCCGGCGGCCAGGGCTTCGAGGATTTTCAGCCGCGACCCGCCGGCGATCCGTAGCGGCACGGCCAGCATCCCGCAGGTGGCCAGGAACGGCCGCACGTCCGGCACGTCGGCGAACAACTCGACGCCGGGGGTGAGGGCGGCCCGCTGCCGCAGCCAGGCCGGCGGGTGTCGTCCGACGAGGGCCAGCGTCGCCGCCGGGGCGTGCTGCTTGACCTTGGGGAAGATGTCGTCGAGCAGGAGCCGGACGGCGTCCAGGTTCGGCCGCCAGTCGAGGCTGCCGAGGAACAGGACCCGGGCCGGGTCGCGGTCCACGTCGGTCTGCGGGCGGAAGAAGCGGGTGTCGACGCCGTTCGGGACGACGGCGACCCGTCCGACGCCGAACTCGGCCCGCATGACCCGGGCGTCGTCCGGGCTGACGGCGATGGGGGTGGTGGCGGCGGCGTAGGCCCAGCGCTCGAACCGGTCGAACTTCTCCCACTGCTTCCGGACGTACCACCGCTTGACCGGGTTCGGCTCAGCATCCGCGGTCCGCCGCCAGATGACGGCCTCGACGTTGTGGGCCATGACCGCCCACTTCGCCGTCGCGAGGCCGTCGCCGAGGGCGTCGCGGAGGACCTGGGCGTAGGGCGTCCACTCGCAGTGCCACAGGTCGACCCGCTTGCGGGCGGCGTGGTCGCGGACGGCCTGCACCAGGGCCGGGCTCGTGTGGGTGGCGACCGAGTACGGCAGCGGGGACAGCAAGTTCCCCGCGAGCCGGGCGTAGAACCCGGGGCCGGACTTCCGGGGGACGGCCCGGTCGACCATGACCGTCTCGATGCCGAGCCGGCGGAAGGCGGCCCCGGCGTCGGCGGCCTCGGCGGGATCGGGGTTCTTGTGGCAGAGGATCGTGACCCGGTGCCGGTCGGCCAGCCGGGCGAGGAGGTTGTAGGTGCGGATGCGTTTGCCGGAGGTGAGCGGGAACGGCAGTTCTTCGTCCAGCACGGCGACGCGGAGCGGGCGCATGGGGTCCTTCCCTGGTGGGGCGGGGGATTTTCCTCTTTTGGTTCGGATGACGCAACCGGAATCCGGGGCAGCTCCAGGACCCCCGAATGACGAATGACCCACCAATGACCCACCAATGACGAAGAGAAGACGGGGGCGGTCTTCCTTCGTCATTGGTGGGTCATTGGTGGGTCATTCGTCATTCCCGCCGCGAAGCGGCGGCCAGCATCTCGGCGGCCTCGCGGCGGGTCGTCTCGGACCGGGAGTCGCCGCGGAGCATGAGGGCCAACTCCTCCACCCGGGCGGCCTCGGCCACGAGCGGCGTGATGGTGGTGGCCGTCCGCTTGGCCGTGCTGGTCTTGCGGATCGTCCACTGGTAGGCGGCGTAGCTGGCGACCTGGGGGAGGTGGGTGACGCAGAGGACCTGGTGGGACCGGCCGAGGCTGGCCAGCTTCTGGCCGAGCACGTCGCCGAGCCGGCCGCCGACGTTGGCGTCGATCTCGTCGAACACGACCAGGGTGCGGACGGGGTCGTGGGCGGCCAGGACCGTCTTGAGGGCCAGCATGGTCCGCGACAGCTCGCCGCCGCTGGCGACCTTGCGGAGCGGCCGGGCCGGCTCCCCGGGGTTGGCGGTGAGCATCAGTTCGAGGTGGTCGAGGCCGGCGGCCGGGATGTCCGCGGACGGGTCGTCCGGCAGCGGGACGGGTTCGAGGACGGCGTCCAGTTTAGCCTTCGGCATGCCGAGGTCGGCGAGGTGCTTCTGGGCGTCGGCGGCCAGCTTCTTGGCCACCTTCGCACGTCCCTTCGAGAGGGCGGCCCCGGCCTCCTTGAGTTCGGCGAACGCCGCCCGCAGCCGGCCGTCGATCCCGGCCAGGTCGTCCTCTTGCTTCTGGAGTTCGGCCTCCCTGGCGTCGAGCGTCGCCCGGTACGCGACCAGTTCGTCCGGCGTCTTGCCGTACCGGGCCTGGAGCTTCTTCAGGAAGCCGATGCGGTGTTCGACCTCGTCGAGCCGGTCGGGGTCGGCCTCGAAGCGTTCCGAGAGGTCGCGGCACGTCTCGGCCAGGTCTTCGACCTCCGGGCGGAGGGCGTCGAGCCGGGCCGCCACCTCGGCCAGCTTCGGGTCGAACCCGGCCCAGCGGTTGGCGTCCTTGACCAGCCGGCCGACGACTTCCGCGACGGAGCCGTCGTCGTCCACGAGCCGGGCCGCGACCCCGCCGGTGAACTGGGCCAGGCTTTGGGCGTGGACGAGGGTTTCCCGCTCCCGGGCCAGGGCCGGCAGTTCGCCGGCGGTCAGCTTGGCGGCGTCGAGGTCGTCCCGCTCGAACCGGACCAGGGAGAGTTCCCGCTGGCGGGTCTGGCGGGCCTCGGACAGCTCGCGGAATGTTTTGCGGAGGTCGCGGACCTTGTTGGCCGCCGCCCCGTACTTCTTCCGCTGGTCGGTCAGTCGACCGAAGGCGTCGAGGAGTTCGAGCTGGTACGCCGGCTGGAGGAGGGAGTAGCTCTCCCGCTGGCCGTGGACATCGACCAGCATCTCGCCAATCCGCCGGAGGGTGGCGACGGCCACCGGGGTGTCGTTGACCAGGGCCGACGACCGCCCCGACCGGGCCAGCCGGCGGGTCAGGATGAGGTCGTCCTCCTCGACCGGGGCCTGGAGGATGTCGGCGGCGACCTCCCGCTGCTCCGGGCGGGTCAGCTCGAAGCGGCCGGTGACGCGGAGTTCGTCGGCCCCGGTGCGGATCAGCTCGGCGCTGCCCCGCTCGCCGAGGAGCAGCCCCAACGCCCCGAGCAGCAACGACTTACCGGCCCCGGTCTCGCCGGTCCAGGCGCAGAAGCCGGGGTACAGTTCGACCCGCACGTCCTCGATCAGGGCCAGGTTCTGGACGGCGAGTTCGCGGAGCATACCCGCATGGTACGTCAGCCCGACGGGCCGGTGAAGCTGGGTTGGGCCGCCGGATGCAAGGGAATCAGCCGCACGATGAAGACCGATCCAGAACGATTAGGACCGACCGGATTTTTTTGCCGGATCGTATCTTATCTGCGTTCATCGTGCGGCTCGGCTCGGTCGGCGAAGGAGGGGTTGATGCTCGCCGGCTGGACCCGGGCCGAGATCGGCGGCAAGCCGGCCGACGTGTTCGACCCGCCGGGCGGGCCGGCCGGCCGCTTCGCCCTGCTCTTCCTGCACTCGGTCGGCGGCGAGCGGATCGCCGAGAGCGCCGCATACACCGCCGAGCTGGCCCGGCACCGGCTGCCGTGCGTGGCCCCGTGGGGCGGGCGGTCGTGGTGGGTCGAGCGGGTTTGTCCCGAGTTCGACCCCGAGCTGACCGCCGAGCGGCACCTGTTGCAGAACGTCGTACCGTGGATGGTGGAACGCTGGGGGCTCGGGCCGCGGGGCGTCGGGGCGGCCGGGATCAGCATGGGCGGCCAGGGGGCGGTCCGGCTCGGCCTGAAATACCCGGACCGGTTCCCGGTGGTGGCGGGCGTGGCTGGGGCGTTCGACTTCCACGAGCGCTGGGGCGAGGGGTCGCCACTCGACGAGATGTACGCGAGCCGGGAGCGGTGCCGACAGGACACGGCGATCTTACAGCTCGACCCGCACAAGTGGCCGCCGCACATCTGGTTCGCCTGCGACCCCGAGGACGCCGACTGGTATCGGGGCAACGACCGGCTGCACGAGAAGCTCGCGGCCTACGGGGTGCCGCACACCTTCGACGGCGACACCTCGGCCGGCGGGCACTCGTGGGCGTACTTCGACCGGATGGCCGGGCCGATGCTGGCATTCGTCGCCGAGGGGCTGGCGCGGGAGAGCCGGCGTTTGATGTGAGCGTCGGGGGGGGGGGCCCCCGGGGGCGGCGGGGCCCCCCGCGCCGGCGCGC
>JAIEQO010000401.1 GCA_019747655.1 Gemmataceae bacterium
CCGCCCCCGCGCCGGCGTCCCCCGCCGCGCCCGGCGGGCACCAGCACCACTCGGCCGCCCCGGCCGCCCCGGCGACCGTCTTCGTGTCCACGGACGCCCCGCGGGCGGAGGGGAAGGAGGTGAAGCTCACCGGCACCCTGGTCTGCGCGAAGTGCGGGCTGAAGGAGCCGGGGGTGAAAAGGTGTACGAACGCCCTCCGCGTGAAAGACGGCGACAAGACCGTCACGTACTTCCTCGACGACAAGGGGGCCGGGGAGGACTACCACGAGGGCCTCTGCGGGGGCGGGACGAAGGAGGGGGCGACGGTCACCGGGCCGGTCGCCGAGAAGGACGGGAAGAAGTGGGTGAAGGCGACCAAGGTCGAGGAAAAGAAGTAGCCGCGGACGTCGCTCCTCGGCGACCGGGAGTCGTCGCACACGTGTCCGCCACCCCCGCTGCCGGAATCGGACCGGGCCGACCCCGACTAATTCGGTAAGTAGGACAAGGATTGCGACGGGCTCCTGGGCGCGGCCGAGCCGGCCGGGGTCAAGGACGCCCGACTCGGCCGGTGGTTGCCGCCGTTACCACCGGCCGAGTCGGGCGGGCTGGACCGATATGTGTCATGTGCGGTAGATCCGTGACCGATCACGGACAGGGAGAGTGCTGGCGGGCCGCGGAGAACGTTGCATGGTCGAATACCTGAAGGTCCGGTGTATCGCCTGCCTGGCCGTCGCGGTCGCCGCCGCGGCCGGGACGGGGTGTTCGTCCGGCCGGGGGTGCCGGGGCGGCGGCCCGGCCAACGCCCCGGCACCCCCGGTGCCGGTTGCCGCCGCCCCGGCTTCGCCCGGCGTCGCGGTAGCCCCGCAGCCCGGTCCGGCGAGCCTTCCCCCGGCACCGGCCGCCGCCAGGTACGGGGGCCAGAAGACGTGCCCGGTGATGGGCGACGTGCTGGGGGAGATGGGCGAGCCGATCCCGGTTGCGGTGAAGGGCCAGACCGTCTACGTGTGCTGCCGCGGGTGCGTGGCCAAGGTGCGGCGCGACCCGGACAAGTACCTGGCCGTCGTCGCCGCCGAGCGGGCCGGCCGGTGAGCGGATCGACCGGCGGTAGATTCGGGCGGGGCGGGCGGGTAGAATCCCGAGCTTTCGTTCCGGTATCAATGGGGGCAGTCGTGCGGTTGGTCGTCGTGCTGTACCTGGCGTTCGCGACGGCGGCCGGCCCGTGGCCGTGCTGCTGCTCCGCGCTGCCGGGTGCGCACCCCCCGACCGCCGCCGATCCGTCCGGGTCGCCCCACCCGCCGACCTGCTGTCACAGCGGCAAGCCGCGACCGGCGGAGTCGTCGGCCGGTCAAACCCGCTCAACTCGCGGCGCGGGACAGGCCGGGGGACAGACCCCATCGACACCGTGCCCGTGTGACCCCCACTGCTGCGCGGCGAAGGCCCGGCCGGCCACAACCTCCACGCAGGCCCTCGGACCGTCGCCCGCGGCCGGGGAGTGGGTTCCGACGTGTCCGCCCGCCACGAGCACCTCCGCCGCGTGCGCCTTCGGCGCCGGCCGCCCCTTCCTGTCCGCCGCCGACCGGCTCTACGCGCACCACGTCCTACGCTGCTAGTCACCTCTCGGCCGTGACCGCCGCCCGGCCGTTTCCCCTGTGACCGAGTTCCAGACCCGTACCTGCCCCGGCTGTGGAGGCGGGTGCGGCCCGTGGCCCGCACTGATCCCCATCGACCACGGGTCGAGGCGGGACCGCGCGTTCCCGGACCCCCGCAGGAGGTCGAAGGTGACGACCCTCGAACGCTGGCCGCCGGCGACCGTGATCGCCTTGCCCGTCGGTCCGTGGCACGCCAGGGCCGCCCGCTCCGGTCCGGCCGGTCCGCCGGCCCCGCGCCGGCCGCGCCTTTCCTTCCGGCGTATACGCCGGCGGGCGGCCCTGGCCCGGGGGGTGCCATGACCCAGTCCCGACCGCGGCCCGCGGTGCCGGCGGGCGTCACGGCCGTCCGCCCGCCGGCCGTGCTCGTCGTCGAGGACGACGACGCCCTCCGGCTGGTCCTGTCGCGGGAACTCCGCAAGCGGGGGTTCGTCGTGTGGGCCGCGGCCACCGGCGGCGAGGCGGTCGCCCTCTACCGCCGCCTGGCCGGGCGGGTCGATGTCCTCCTCGCCGACGTGAACATGCCGGGGATGACCGGGCCGCAGGTGCTCGCCGCCGTCGGCGAGATGGACCCGTTCGCCCGCTGCTGCTTCATGACGGCCGACGACCGCCCGGAAACCCGCGCGGCGCTGTTCGCGGCGGGCGGGCAGGACGTCCTGGCCAAGCCGTTCGGCTCGCTGACCGAAGTGTGCGCGGCGCTCCGCCGGCTGATCGGTCGCCCGGACGCGGTGACGGCGGGTTCGCCCGCGGGCTGACGACGGGCGTGCTCTCACGGCCTCGGCGGGAGCCGCCGGGCCGACCAACCTCGCGGTGGACGATGAACGACGAGGACACCGCGTTCGTACCCGGGGCCGGGTTCCACCGGCTCACCCCGCTCTACGACCCGCTCGTCGCGCTCACCTGCCGCGACCGGGCGGTGAAGCGGGGCCTGGTTGCGGCGGCCGACCTCCGCCCCGGTCAGCGGGTGCTCGACCTCGGGTGCGGGACGGGAACGCTCGCCCTGCGGGTCGAGGAGGCGTGCCCGGGGGTGCAGGTGAGCGGGGTCGATGCCGACCCGCGGATGCTCCGGGCCGCCGCCGCCAAGGCCGCCCGCCGGGGGCGGGAGGTGGCGTTCGTCCGCGGCTTCGCCCAGTCCCTCCCGTTCCCGGACGGGGCGTTCGACCGGGTGGTGTCGGGGCTGTTCTTCCACCACCTCGGCCCGGCCGCGAAGGCGGCCGCCTTTCGGGAGGCGTTCCGCGTCCTCGCGGCCGGCGGGGAGTTGCACCTGGCCGACTGGGGCCGCCCGGCCGGGCCGCTCATGCGGCTCCTGTTCCTCGGCGTCCGGCTGCTCGACGGGTTCGCGAACACGGCCGCGCACGCCGCCGGCGAGCTGCCGGGCCTGGTCGCCGGGGCCGGGTTCACAGGGGTTCGGGTGCGGCAGCGGTTCGCGACGGTGTTCGGGACGCTGGAAGTGGTGTCGGCGGTCAAGCCCGCCGTCACCCCGCCGTCAGATCCGATCCGGGTCGGTCCTTCAACGGAACCGACAAGCCGTCCGCCGCGCGCGGGTGTGGCGGAGTGAATCACGAGATTGGGGGATCAGGACATGGCCGGCTGTTGCGGGTCGGACGAGCGGTCGCGGGCGAGGAAGGTGTTCTGGCCGGCGGTCTGGCTGCTGATCGGGGCCTTCGCGGCCGGACTCTGGGTGTGGGAGCGGCAACCGCACGACCACCACGCGGAGGTCGGGCCGCACGGCGGCCCGCTGGCCGACTGGGGCGACGGGGCGATCCACCTGCAGGTCGTCCCCGACCGGGACGCCGGGGCGGTGACCGTTTATGTCCTCGACCGATGGGCCAAGAAGCCCAAGCCGATCGACGCCGGGGCGATCACGCTCAGCCTCAAGACCGACCCGGAATCGGTCGTCCGGCTGGAACCGGCCCCGGACGCGGGCGACCCGGCGGGCCGGTCCTCCCGGTTCACCGGCCGGCACCCCGCCATCATGGCGGAGGCGAAGTTGAGCGGAACCGTCTCCGGGACGGCCGGTGGCAAGTCGTACTCCGGCGACTTGAGTCAAAAGTAGCCCGCCGCGCAAATTGCGCGGGGCGGAGCGTTCCACCATCGGGCGTTGCGGGCGGCGGGTCGTTCGACTCCTCCGCCACCTGCCCTCCACCAAGAGGAGATCAGCCATGCGTGCGTTCGTTACCGGGTGCCTGACGGCGGTGGCCATCACCTTCTCCGCCGGCATCGCGTCGGCCCAGCACGGCGGGGGCCACGGCGGCGGGCACGGCGTCCCGGTGTATTCCGGGGGCCACGCCCCGGCACACTACTCGCCGCCGGCTCACTACTCACACGGCGGCGGGTACGCGGTCCGGCCGGGCGGTCTCGGCTTCGGGGTCTACGCCGGGCCGAGCTACGGGCCGACGGTCGGCGTCTCCGGCGGACCGGTCGCGGTCTTCGCCCCCTACTACTCCGGCTACGGCACCCCCTACGGCCATCACCGCCCCCACCACCTGTTCCACCACTAATCCGATTCCGCCCGGGTGGCAGGGACGGCAGGCTTCCAGCCACCCGCGGTGCAAAGCCAACGCCTTTGCGATCAGAGGACGAGAGGATGAAAGATAACCGAGGACGTGGGCTCACCCTGCGGTGTCCCGATCACCCGGCCGAAGGGCCTCTGGAGCGGCGGGTAGGCCGCGACGGGGCGACCGGTTGGCACTGCCGTCATGCCGGTTGCCGGTTCGACGAGATCGACGGCATCCCCAGCTTCCTAAGAGGCTCTGACAAAACCCCCGAATCGGCCTGTTTTCCAGCGGATTCGGGGGTTTTGTCAGAGCCTCTAAAAGGGGGCTGTACCACCGACCCGCGGCTCGGTGCCGAGCGCCGACAATGGGACGAACAGGCCGCGGGGTACGACGTCCCCCGGCTCGCGGATCCTGTCTACATGGCCGGCGTCGCCGCGGCGGTGAGGGTTCTGAAACCCACCGCCGGTGACCACATTCTGGACGCTGGTTGTGGCACCGGGCTGACCGTGGTCGGAAGCGTCCGGGCCGGGGCTGAAGTGATCGCGCTGGATTCGTCCCTGCAATCTCTGGAAATTCTACGCCGCCGAACGGCGGGCCGCATGGCCCATCCCGTTCACGGCTCGTTGACACAGCTTCCCTTTCCCGACGACACTTTCGATGCCGTCATTTGTGCTAATGTTATACAGAACGTTTACGGTATGGATCGGAGGGAACGGTGCGTGCGAGAGTTGGCGCGGGTCTGCCGGCCAGGCGGGCGGGTGGTCGTCACTGTCCACCACTACTCCCGACCCAGGCGGCGGGCCGGGTGGCGAAAGGAAGGCCCGTCCGGGGGACACTCGGGACCGATCGGCTACATTTACCGGTTCGTGCCGGCCGAGTTTCGAGACTTGCTGGCCAGTGAGTTGGCGGTCCGGCGGCTGACCGGATCCGGGTTCCCGCTCCCGTACCGATTCGGTCTCAGCCCGGCGAGCCGGCCGCTGGAACGCTGGTTGGCGCGGTCAGAATGGGCTCTGCCTTGGTCGAGTATGCTGGTCGCCGAGTGTCGGAAGCATGGCGGGCCGTTGCCGCCCGCACAATCCACCCGTGCAGGGGACGCCTGATGGAGGGAACCACTCCAGCCCTGCCCCGCCGCGGCATCGGGTTCCACGCCGCGGTGGCGGTGAACGTCGTGCTCTTCGCCGGCGTCGCCGGGTTCCTGGCGTTCGACGCCGCCCGGGAGACCCGGCAGCGGGAGCGGGAAAAGCTGGCCGCACTCGACGAGGAGGCGATGACGCTGCACCAGGCCGTCGCCCACCTCGCCCACCACTCCCCGGACGAGATCCAGGCGTTCGTGGACGGGGTGTGCGGGCGGATGACGGATGCGGCCTCGCCCGGCCACCACATCGTGGCCGAGGCGGGCGGCCGGGCGTACCAGGCCCGCGCCCACGGGCGGGACTCGGACGACACCGCCCGGGCGGTCCGCGCGGCCGCCCGGGCCCCCGACCGCAGGGGCGGACTCCAGGGCGAAGCCGTCGTCGTCGGGACGCACACCGAGGGCGGCGTCCGCGTGTTCGTGGCCGAGCGGTTGGACACCCTCCGCCGCGAGGTCCGCGCCCAGGTCGCCCTCCGAGCCGCCGGGGTGCTGGCGTTCGGGCTGGTGCTGGCGGCGGCCGTCAACCTCACCGTCTATCGACTCGTGACCCGCCCGCTCCGGCGGCTGGTGCGGACCCTCGGGGCGATCCGGGCCGGGGAGTTGGGGGCGCAGGCGGGCGCGTACAACAGTCGGGAACTCGCCGTCCTGGCCGCCGCCGTGAACGACATGAGCCGGGCGCTGGCCGCAGACGGGGCCCGCCGCCGTGCGGCCATTGCTCACGCCCGGCGGGTGCAGGAGAACCTGCTGCCCAAGCCCGGGCGGGCCGTCCCCGGGGTGACGATCGCCGCCGTCCACCGCCCGGCCGAAGGGGTGGCCGGGGACTACTACGATGCCGTCCCGCTGGCGGACGGGTCGGTCCTGGTGTGCGTGGCCGACGTGGTCGGGCACGGGGTGCCGGCCGCGATGGTGGCGGCCGTCCTCAAGGTGCTGGTCCTGGACGCGGCCGACCGGGACCCCGACCCGGGGCGGGTGGTGAGGCGGGTCAACGCCCGGCTCACGGCCCTCGGCATCCCGGACGGGTTCGCGTCGCTCCTGGTCGCCCGCTGGTGCCCCGAACAACGGACGGTATGGTACGCGAGCGCCGGCCACGAGCCGGGCCTGTTGTCGGTCGGGTCGGCACCGCCCGTCCCGCTGGACGCCACCGGCATCCTCCTCGGCGTGGTGGACGACGGGGAGTGGGAGAGCCACGCCGTCCCGGCCGGTCCCGGGGCCACCCTCGTGCTGCCGACCGACGGGGTGACGGAGGCGATGGACGCCGACGGCGTGCAGTTCGGTCGGAGCCGGCTGCGAGAGGTCGTCGCCGCGGTCGGCGGGGCGGACCCGGAGCGGGTGGTCGGGGCGGTGGACGCGGCCGTGCGGACGCACCTGGCCGGCCGGCCGCCGGACGACGATTACACCCTTGTCGCCGTCCGGTTCCTCACCCGGGCTTCTTTCGGGCGATCTTGAGCACCGCGGTGTGGTCGGTGCCGAACGTGCATAACCCGTCACAGTGCTCGCACAGGTCGGAGAACAGGATGTAGCGGATCTCCGGCACGCCCGCGTCGGCGAACGACGGGCGGCAGAGTTGAGCCTGAATCTCGCGCTCCCGCGCGTCCGGGGCGACCAGGTAGAGTTGGTCCGGCCGGGCGGCGGCCGAGCGGAAGAGGTCGAGCAGCCGCAGGATGCCGGAGTAGATGGAGGTACTCTTCTCCACCTCGAACGCGCACACCACCCGCCCGCCGGCCGGGTCGAGCCACAGGACGTCGATCAGCCCGACCGTCTGCTCCACGTCCCCCGGCAGGCCGAGCGGGGGCAGGGACTCGACGGCCAGCGTGGAGAGGGGCTTGCCCTCCCACACCCGGCCCCGGTCGTTGGCCGCGATGTGGACTTGGTAGCCGAGCGCGCGGCCGGCCTTCGCGAGCAGGTACTGCATCCGGAGGTGCTGGTTCTCCTCGCCCCGGTCGGCCTCGACCTCCTGGTGCCGCTTGCGGGCGACCTTCTCCGCCGCCTCCCGTTCCTTCGCCAGCACCTCGGCCGCCGCCGCGGACACGACGAGCCGGCCGACCCCGACCTCGAACAGGAGGCCGGCGAACGCGCCCAAGTCGTTCGAGAGCGGCGGGTCGAGGGCGGCGTTTGCCCGCCGGGTCGCGGCGCGCATCTCCCGGTACGCCGGCCACGACCCGAGCGGCTTCTTGTCCCGGAACACGGCGTTGAAGCCTTTCACGATGGCGGTGTTGAACGGCGGGAACAGGGTCGGGTGTAGGAAGTAGAGGACGTTCGCCAGGGCCGGACCGAGCCCCTTGATCTGTCGGGCTTCGAGGTCGGCGACGGCCCGGTCCAACCGGGCCTCGTCGGCTGTTGCGAGGAGGCGGTCGAGGAAGTCGGCGAACGCCCGTTTGTTGTCCGCGCTCTCGTAGATGTCGGGGATGCGGAGCTTGGGCTTCCAGTAGAAGGCGTGCGCCGCCCCTTGGAACACTTGCTTCTGCTCGGTCACCGACTCCATCACGGTTTCGAGCGGCGACCCCTTGTAGTCGTTGCCGAACGTTCCGGCGCGGACCGCACGCACCGCTTCCTGCACGCCGCGGCGGATGGACCGGAACGCCTTCAGGCGGGCTTCGTTCTGGAGGAACCACGTGTTGTAGACGGACTCGGCGTCCCCCCGGTAGCACGCGACCAAGTCGCGGAAATCGGCAACGGGCTCGACCATCGGGGCACCGTGTCGTCTGACCTTGCTTGGGGAGTGTCGGATGTTTTCCGTAGCCGTCCGAGGCGACCCGCGGCTATCCCGTGAACCCGCCGCTCAGGGTCGCTCTCTCCACACTACCGGAAAGACAGGGCCAAGTCTCGCCGACCGCAACCCCGATCGTGTCGGTGAAGAGAACCGCCCCCTGCCGACGGCAGGCATTCGCAGACCCCTCGGAACGCTGGCGGTGACAGGAGCACCGCCAGTGCCGCCCTCGTCGGAGCCGTGACGGAGTGCGAATCGACCGGAGCCAGCGGCGATAGCGGCAGGCACGCGGGTCATAGCCATTGACGGTCGAAGGCGGCCGGTGGCGGACGCCTACTCGTCAGGTCCAGTCGCGGCGAAATGTGGTGACCGATCAGGTCCGCTCCGTCCGGTCCCTCTCTGTCGATCACCCGATTCTTTGGACACTTCCAACATCCTGACCCGCCGCAGCGCATTTCCCCTGCTGCCGTCCCATTCGTATTGACAACTCCCATGAGGCGGCTCGACCCGCGACTCCGCCTGTACGCGACCATTCTTCCCTGATCGGGTGGCGAGGACTTGTCCTTCTTCACGCCGGTATCGACATCGGCTGCCGTCGCCGCACGGTCGTCCTTGTGCCGCCTCTTTCGGCGTCCGAAGCCTGGCAAATTCGGTTGAACTGTAGCCGCCGGTCCGAAGCTTGTTGACAGACACCAAGCTGAGGAGTACAACTTCTTTCCGGCTTCCAGTAACCGAACGGTCTATCGGCTTACCGCCCGGCAAACCGGACTCGGACCTGCACTTTTACTGGTCGTCCCTTGTAAATATTCAATGTCGGCAGCATTCGTTTGGAGACCCATGTCACCCTTCACACTCCCGCCCTTCGGGCCGCTCGCCTGGATCGACGTCGTCTTGCTGGGTTGGTTCCTCCTGACCCTCCTCTCGGTCGCCTACGTGGCCTGGGACTGCTTCACGAACAACCCCGAGATGACCGTGATGAAGTGGGGCTGGGTGCTGGTGACGCTCTACATGGGGCCGGTCGCCCTAATCCTCTACGTCTTGTCCTGCAAGGAGCCGATGCCCGGCGCGCACGAGGCGTTCGTCAAGCCGCTGTGGAAGCAGGCCGTCGGCTCGACCATCCACTGCGTCGCCGGGGACGCGACCGGCATCGTCGTCGCGGCCGTCGTCACCGCCCTGCTCGGCCTGCCGATGTGGCTCGACCTGGTCGTCGAGTACGTCGCCGGGTTCGCCTTCGGGCTGCTCGTCTTCCAGTCCCTGTTCATGAAGGACATGATGGGCGGGTCCTACGTCAAGGCCGTGCGGCACTCGTTCCTGCCCGAGTGGTTGTCGATGAACCTGGTCATGGCCGGGATGTACCCGATCATGGTCCTCCTGATGATGGGCCGCGACATGCGGGCGATGGAGCCGACCGAACTCACCTTCTGGGGGGCGATGTCGGCGGCGGTCGCGGTCGGCTCGCTCACCGCCTACCCAATCAACGTCTGGCTGGTGCGGGCCGGCCTGAAGCACGGCATGGGGACCGTGCGGGCGCTCGGCAAGGGGGGGCACAGCCGGGAGGCGGAACGGGCGCGGTGGCCGGTCGATTGCCCACTGCCGCCCCACCCGCCGCACGCCGCCTAAAGGAAGGATCGCCATGAGCGAACACGAACACACGTCTCACGTCGGGCACGGCCGGGAGAATACGCCGGGCGAGGGGGCAGGACGGGCGGGCGATGCCGCCGGCTCGGGCCACGGGGCGCGCGGGGGGATGGTGGCGGGCAACACGGTTTCCCCGCCCACGCGGCCGCAGCTCCTTGCGGTCTCGCTCGCCTCCGTGCTGGCGCTGGCCGCCGCTGGTATCTTTTGCGCCTTCCAAACCAACCTCAGCCTCAGCGCCCGCGACGTGGGCGGGGCCGTCATGCCCCCCGGCGCGATCATGCCCTACGACACCCCCGGCGGGTCGATGCGCGACATGGCGGCCATCGACCCCCGTCGCGTCTCCTACACAGCACCGTCCGACGCCCGCGGCGACCAGCCCTTGGAGCCGCGCATCGAGAACGGCGTGAAGGTCTTCGACCTCGAAGCGTCGGTGATCAAGTGGAACATCCTGCCCGACGTGCAGGTGACGGCCTACGCCTACAATCGCCAGGTGCCGGGGCCGCGGATTCGCATCACCGAGGGCGACCGGGTCCGCGTCAACGTGACCAACCGCCTGCCCGAGGCGACCACCGTCCACTGGCACGGACTGATCGTGCCGAACGCGATGGACGGCCCGGCCGGGATCACCCAGGAGCCGATCCAACCGGGTGGAACCTACACCTACGAGTTCACGGCCAAGCAGCACGGCACGTACTTCTACCACTCGCACCGGGAGCCGGACCGACAGCAGGCGCTCGGCCTCTACGGCGCGTTCATCATCGACCCGAAGGATCAGGCCGCCCGCCCGGTCTATGACCTGGAATACACGGTCCAACTCCAGGAATGGCTGCACCGGCAGGGGTACACGTTCCCGGCCATGATGATGGAGGGGGCGATGCCGAACTATTTCACCATCAACGGCAAGGCGTACCCGGTGACGGACACCATCCGCATGAAGGTCGGCCAGCGATTGCTCCTCCGCTTCATCGGCAGCCACAACAACTTCGTCCACCCGATGCACGTCCACGGCGGGCCGTTCATGGTTGCGGCGACCGACGGGAACCCGCTCCCGGCGACCGCCCGGTACGAGAAGGACACAATCAACGTCGGACCGGGGGAGCGGTACGACGTGGTCTGGCCGGCCCGGGAGCCGGGCAAGTGGCTCGTCCACTGCCACATGCCGCACCACTCGACGAACAACAACGTCGAGGTGAGGGGGGCCGGCGGGCTGACGATGATCATTGACGTCGCCCCGTAACGATCCACCGGCCGCTCGTCGCGCGGTACAGTTTGAGGATTGGCCCGTGTGCGGTGCCGACCGCGGGATGCTCTGTTGAATCCCTTTCGGGTGTAGGCCCGTCGAATGAGGTATGAAGACCCCAACCCCGATGACCAACTCCC
>JAIEQO010000898.1 GCA_019747655.1 Gemmataceae bacterium
TCCGGTGCACCAGGGGTCCGGTGCACCAGGGGTCCGGTGCACCAGGGGTCCGGTGCACCAGGGGTCCGGTGCACCAGGGGTCCGGTGCACCAGTCGCGGAATGTGAGGTCGTGACAGGATAGTTATAACCGCCCTCGAGCTAGGGTCAACGGGTTTTTCCGTTTTTCCCTCCGAATTTTTAAATTTCTTGCTCCGCCACGATCTTGCCGCCCGAGCTCAAGCCACGCTCGGATGACCGCGGGTAATGGTCCAGGCGAAGTAGTGACCCTTGCCCGTCCCCCTACCCCTCCTTCCCGCCCGCCCCGTGGGTCCGGCCGGCGGTCCCGGCCGCCTCGCTCGACCCCTCCAGGATGCCGGCCGGGTTCCGCGGCGGCTCGTCGTAGTGCATGTCGGCCGTCTTCTTCCCGGACAGGAAGTCGGCCACCCCGCCGGCCACCTTGGCCATCGTCGCGTTCAAGAGCGCCGACGTGCTAACCTTCTTTTCCCGGGTGTGGGTCTCGGCCGCGTCCAGGATGGCCTCGGCCACGTGCCCCGGGTCGTCCTGCGGGTTGGGCAGCTTCGGCTCCTGGTCGGTGACGTTCCGGGCGTGCTCGGGGAACGGGGTGTCGGTCGCCCCGGGCTGGATGAGGGTGATCGAAACGGGGGCCTTGTCGACCTCCTCGATCTCCACCCGCAGGCAGTCGGTGTACCCCTTGACCGCGTGCTTGGTGGCGACGTACATGCCCTGGAGCGGGGCGAAGGCGTCGGACACCTCGCTGCCGACGTTGACGAGGGCCCCGCCCTGCTTCTTCAGGTGCGGCAGGGCGGCCAGGCAGCCGTTCACCAGCCCCCAGAAGTTGATGTCGAACAGCCGCCGGGCGTCGGCCTCGGGGGTCTCGTCCAGCCGCCCCCACATTCCCATCCCGGCGTTGTTCACCCAGGTGTCGACCCGGCCGTACTTCCGGACCGCGGCCGCGGCCAGCTCGTCGACTTGGGCACGGTCGGTCACGTCGCACGGGACGGCGGTCGCGTCCCCGCCGGCCGCCGTGATTTGCTTCACCACGCCGTCGAGCGTCTGGTCGCTGCGGGCCGCGAGGACGACCTTCGCCCCCCGCTTGGCCGCCTCGGTGGCGGTGGCCAGCCCGATCCCGCTCGACGCCCCGGTGATGACGATCACCTGGTCCTTGACCTTCTTCAGCCTCGCCGCCATGTCCGCCCCCCGGGCGCTCCGCCGGCGTCGGTGCGGGGTGAACGCTCGCCCACCCGGCCGGTCGTCGGACCGAGGTGCAACCCCGGTGCCGCCCGGCGAGAACCGGGCGGGGGCCGGTCCGTCTACTGGCGGGTGGCCGGGGCAGAGGCTCGGCGATGCCCCGGGTGTTCGGAGCGCGGCCCGGACGATCCCCGGCCGGTCCCTATCATGCCGGGAAGACCGCACCCCGAACCCGGCCCTCCCGCGTGAACCCCGCCGCCCGCGACCGCCTGGTCAACCCGCTCGGGGCGTTCGACCAGCCGGCCACGGCCGTCCTGCTGGCCGTCGCCCTGGCCCCGCTGGCGGCCGCCCCGGTCGTCCTGCGGGTGTTCCGGCGGGTCATCCCGGCCCCAGTCCTGGCCGACGCCTGGCGGCGGTACACCGGCTGGCTGGTGGTCGTCCCGGTGATGGCCGCGGCCGTGCTGATCGGGCCGGGGGCGGTGATCGCCGGGGCGACGATCCTGAGCCTCCTGTCGTTCCGCGAGTTCGCCCGGGTGACGGGGCTGTTCCGGGAGAAGTTCATCTGCTACCTGGTGGTGGCCGGGATCGCGGCCGCCCAGTTCGCCGCCCTGGACAACTGGTACGGGCTGTTCGCCGCCACCTTCCCGCTGACCACCGCCTGCGTGGCCGGGTTCGCCGCCGCCCAGGACCGGCCGAAGGGGTACTTGCAGCGGGTGGCCCTGGGGACGGTGGCGTTCGGGCTGTTCGGGAGCTGCCTGGGGCACCTCGGGTTCCTGGCCGCGGCCGACGCCGGGTACCGGCCCCGGCTGGCCCTGGTGCTGGTCGCCGTCGGGTTCTGGGACGTGGCCCGGTACGTGGTCGGGCGGGCGGTCGGGGGTCCGAAGCTGTCGCCCCACACGAACCCGGAACGGACCGTCTCCGGGGCGGTCGGCGGGGCGGTGGTGGTGGTCGGATTCGTGATGGCCGCCGGGTGGTTCGTCTTCGACGGCACCGGCCTGCACGACCCCGCCCGGCTGGCCGGGTTCGGCCTGCTGATCGCGGTCGCCGCCCAGCTCGGGGACCTGATGCTGGCGGCGATCAAGGCGGACGCCGGGGTCGGCAACCTGGACCCCCTGATCCCCGGCCACGGCGGGCTGCTCGACCGGTTCGACAGCCTGATCCTGGTCGCCCCGGTGGCCTACCACGTGATCCACTTCTTCGCCGGGGCCGGGGCCGCCCAGTCCCCGCGGGTGTTCACAGGCGGGTGAGTTTCGAGTTTCGAGTTTGAAGTTTCGAGTCGGAACTGCGACCCGGGTACGGCCCCGGCCCGCGGTTTCGCGTACAACCGACCGCAGGGTTTCGGACACGAAACTCGAAACTTTCGACTCGAAACTGCGCGATGGATGATTTCGACCTGAAGCCGGCGAAGGACCTGGGGCTGAACCCGTGGGCCCGGCTGTCGAGCGTGCGGCGGGAGAGCGGGCCGTTCCTCGGGGCCGTCCACACCGCCTGGGCGGCCGTCGGCCGGGTCTACTTCGCCGTCTGGCACCGGCTCCGGGTGATCGGCCGGGAGCACCTGCCGGCCAAGCCGCCGTTCGTCCTGTGCTCGAACCACGCCAGCCACCTGGACGCCTCGGCCCTGGCCGACCCGCTGCCCTTGGGCATCCGGGACCGGGTGTTCGCGCTGGCCGCCGGGGACGTGTTCTTCGAGCGGACGTTCGCCACGGTGTTCGCCGCCGGGTTCATCAACGCCGTCCCGGTGTGGCGGAAGAAGCGGACCCCGAAGGCCCTCCAGGAGCTGCGGGAGAAGCTGGTCAACACCCCGTGCGGGTTCATCCTCTTCCCCGAGGGCGGGCGGACCCGGGACGGGAACCCGCTCGGGTTCAAGCCCGGGGTCGGGATGCTGGTGGCCGGGACCTCGGTGCCGGTGATCCCGTGCCACCTGAGCGGGACGTTCGCGGCCCTGCCGGCGGGCATCCGGTTCCCCCGGCCGGAGCGGATCACCATCCGGGTCGGCCCGGCGGTGTCGTTCGCCGACGTGCCGAACACCAGCCGGGGGTGGGTGACGGCCGGCCGGGTGATCGAGGAGCGGATCCGGGCCCTGGCCCCCGGCGGGCCGCTCAAGGCCGGGGTCCCGGCCAACGAGGCGTGGCCGGGCGGGGGGTATTGAAATGACGAATGACCCACCAATGACGAAGGGAATACCGGGGGGTCCTCGTTCGTCATTGGTGGGTCATTCGTCTTTAGTCATTCCCCGAAGAGGTTGGCGCCCCCCGCTCGCCCGGATTACGACACCCCCCCGAGGCCCCGCGATGACCCCCTCCCGCCGCGACTTCCTCCGGGCCTCGGCCGCCGCCGGGGTCGCCGCCCCGCTCGCCACCGCCATCGAGCCGATCAAGCGGCCCGGGCCGAAGCCCGACCTGAAGCTGAGCCTGGCCGCGTACAGCTTCCGCGAGCAACTGACCGGCAAGCAGAAGCCGGAGATGACCCTGTTCGACTTCATCGACCTCGCGTCCGGGCTGCCGCTCGACGCGGTCGAGCTGACCTCGTACTACTTCGCGTCCACCGACGACGCCTACCTGGACAAGCTCAAGGCCCACGCCGCGGCCAAGAAGCTGGCGGTCTCGGGCGTCCCGGTGGGCAACAACTTCTGCCTGCGGGACGAGGCCAAGCGGCGGGTCGAGATCGACCTGGTGAAGGCGTGGGTGGGCCGGGCCGCCCGGCTCGGGGCCAAGACCGTCCGCATCTTCGCCGGCGGGCTGGAGAAGGGCGACACCCTGGCCGACGCCCAGAAGCGGGTGGTGGCCGCGGTCGAGGAGTGTTGCGCCGTCGCCGAGAAGGCTGGCGTGGTGCTGGCCCTGGAGAACCACGGCGGGATCACCGACACCCCCGAGCACCTGTTGGAGCTGGTCAAGCCGGTGAAGAGCCCGGCCCTGGGGGTGAACATCGACACCGGCAACTTCCGGACGCCCGACCCCTACGCCGACGTGGCCAAGATCGCCCCGTACGGGGTTGTCTGCCAGGTCAAGACGGAGGTAACGCCGGCCGGCGGGAAGAAGCAGGACGCCGACCTCGGGCGGGTGGTGAACATCCTCAAGGACGCCAACTTCCACGGGTACGTGGTGCTGGAGTACGAGGCGGCCGAGGACCCGAAGGCCGCCGTCCCGCGGCACGTCCGGGAACTCCGCAAGCTCATCGGGTAAGGGGGGGTACAAACGAGCCGCACGATGGACGCAGAAAGGACACGATCAAGACGAAAGAGATCGACCTGATTTCCTTCCGATCGTGCCTTTACTGCGTCCATCGTGCGGCTCCGGTTTCTTCCGGCTCACCGCACCGGGGTGGTGAACCCGAGGCCGGCCGGCAGCGGCGGCGGGGTCCGGTTGGCCGGGGCGGTGGCCGTGCGGGGGGGCGGGGTCCGCGACCCGTAGAACGGCCCGTAGGGGTAGTACGGCGGGGTGTACGGGGGGTAGTACGGCGGGACGTACGGCGGGTAGATGGGGTTCACCGGCACCACCGGGTAGACCGGGGTGACCGGCGGGATGTACGGCACCGGCAGCGGCCGGATCGGCGGGATGTACGGGTACGGGCTCGGCAGGTAGCCGCCCCGGTAGTACGGGCGGTAGTAGCCCCGGTAGCCGCCGTACCGGGGGTAGGTGGCCGAGGCGGTGTCGGCCGACAGGAGCAAGCCGGCGACGGCCAGGCCGAGCGCGACCGAACGCATAACGAGGCTCCGGGCGGGTGTGGGAACGTGGTGGTAGTGTAGCACGCGGGCGTGGACGGACCCCGGCCCGGGCCGCGGGGTTACGCCAGCTCCAGCTCCGCCAGCAACAGGTCGCGGACGTTCTCCATCGGGACGAGCGGGCCGGGGTTCGGGCCGTGGCCGATCAGGACCGGCCGGTCCCGCGGGTCGGCGGCCGCGAGGCCGTGGCTGCCGCGGACGATCCCGGGGTCGAGCGGGACCACGTCGAGCGTCATCCGGAACCCGAGCTTCTTCTGGAGCACCCGCCGGGCGGCGTGCAGCTTCGGGAAGGTGAACTTCGGGTCGAAGAACAGCTCGCACGGGTCGAACCCGGGCTTGGCGTGGATGGCCACCGCCCGGGCGTAGTCCGGGGCGAGGGCGTCGTCCAGCCAGAACGGGTAGGCGAACCAGGCGTCCGGGTCGGACAGCAGGACGACCTCGCCGGCCCGGTCGTGGTGCAGGTGGAACTCCTCCCGCTCGTGCCCGACCAGCACGCGGGCGATGCCGGGCACGTCTTTGAGCATCGACACGACGAGCGGCACGTCCTCGGGGTTCGGGACGTAGACGTGGGCGAGCTGGTGGTCGCACACGGCCACGGCCCGCGAGCCGAACAGGTCGAGCTGCTCGCCGAACGGCCCGGGCCGCACGTCCAACAGCCCGGCCCGGCGGAGGACGCGGTTCGGCAGCACCGGCCGCGACACGTCGCAGTGGCCGTACTCGCTCACCACCCACACCTTCGCGCCGACTGCCTTCGCGGCGTCCAGCAGCGGCTCGCACGCGGCGTCGAGTTCGCCGACGGCCTTCGGCATGTCGCACCCGGCCGGCCCGAACCGCTGCGGATCGTAGTCGAGGTGCGGCAGGTAGACGAGGGTGAGGTCGGGGCGGTGCTCCTGCACGACGAGGGCGGCCGCCCGGGCGATCCAGTCGGTCGAGGGCTTCCCGGCCATCGGCCCCCAGAAGGCCGGGAACGGGAACGCCCCGAGCCGCTGCTCCAGCCCCTCGGGCACCGCCTGCGGCCGGCCGGCGATCCCGAACGCCTTGTTCCCGTCGATCCCGTAATGGGGCTTCGGGGTGACGCTGATGTCGACGCCCGCCCCCTGGTTGAACCACCAGAACAGCTTGGCCGACTTGAACGGCAGGCCCTTCGCTTTGGCCCGCTGGCGGGCGGTGACGTACACCGGCTCGGCCTGGATCAGGCGGTTGGACTGCTGCCAGAACCGGACCTCGTTGGTGTTCCGGTACAGCCAGCCGTTGGCCACGACCCCGTGCTTGTCCGGCCGCTTGCCGGTGAGCAGGGTGGCCTGGGCGGTACACGTCACCGCGGGCAAGACTTCCGGCATGCCCGCGACCCAGCCGGAATCGGCCACGGCCTTCAGCCGGGGGGCGAACTCCAGGAGCCGGGGGGTCATCCCGACCGCGTTCGCCAGTACGATGGGTTGCATGGGGACAGGGTATGGACTCGGTGGCACAGGCATTCCTGCCTGTGGAGGCATGTGATGCAGACCCGCCGGCTCGGGAACTCGGACCTGCACGTCACCCCGATCGGGTTCGGGGCGTGGGCGATCGGCGGGGGCGGGTGGGCGTTCGGATGGGGGGCGCAGGACGACGCCGACAGCGTCGCCACCATCCGGGAGGCTCTCGACCTCGGCATCAACTGGATCGACACGGCCGCCGTGTACGGCCTCGGGCATTCGGAAGAGGTCGTGGCGAAGGCGCTGGAGGGCGTCGCCAACCGGCCGTTCGTGTTCACCAAATGCGCCCGGGTCTGGGACGAAAAGGGGCAGATCGGCAAGTCGCTCAAGGCCGAGAGCATCCGCCGGGAGTGCGAGGCCAGCCTGCGGCGGCTGAAGGTCGACGTGATCGACCTCTATCAAATCCACTGGCCGGAGCCGCCGGAGGACATCGAGGAGGGGTGGCAGGCGGTGGTGAGGTTGAAGGAGGAGGGGAAGATTCGCTGGGCCGGGGTGTCGAACTTCGACGCCGCCCAGATGGAGCGGGTCGCCAAGTTCGGGCCGATCACCTCCCTCCAGCCGCCGTACTCGATGGTCCGCCCGGAGGTCGAGCAATCGATCCTGCCGTACTGCCTGGCCAACAGCATCGGCGTCATCGCCTACTCGCCGATGGCCTCGGGCCTGCTGACCGGGGCGATGACCCGGGAGCGGTTCGCCGCCCTGCCGGCCGACGACTGGCGGAAGAAGGGGGTGAACAAGCAGTACCAGGAGCCGCTCCTGACCCGGAACCTGAACCTCGTGGAACGGCTCAAGGCGATCGGCGGGCGGCACGGGCGGTCGCCGGGCGAGGTGGCGATCGCCTGGGCGCTGCGGCACCCGGCCGTCACCGGGGCGATCGTCGGGGCCCGCCGGCCGGGTCAGCTCCGCGAGCTGGTGGGTGCGGCGGATTGGCGGTTGACGCACGACGAGGCGTCTGAGATACAGGAGTTTCTGGCGGCCAACCCCGGCTGACCGCAGGAGGCGGCGATGACCACGGTGACGCTCGGCGAGGCCCGCGAGGCTCTGCCCGACCTGCTCCGGCGGGTGGCGGCCGGCGAACAGATCGTGCTGGCCGACGGGGACAACTGGTTGGGGCTACTGGCGCCCCCGCCGCCCAAGCCGCCCACGGCTGAAGAACTGGCGGCCGACCAGGCGCGGCTGGAGGCGATCGTCCGCGAGTGGACGAGTGCCGCGCTCGGCGCCGGGACCTTGCCGGCCGAACTTAGCGTCGAACGCCTAATCGCCGCCCAGCGGGGGCCGGACGAATGACCGGACCCCTGTTGTGGACCCACGACCACCCTGGCCCGCCGGAGTTCGTCCTCCACCCGTCGGTGGCGCTGGCGTGGTGGCCGATCTACCGGGGCACGGTCTACGCCCAAAGGGTCTTCCGGCGGGTCACATCGACCGTCGCCATCGTTCCGGCGACCTTCGGCGTCCAGATCGCCGACGCCGTCCGGCGGGTCGAGCGGGCCGGGGCCGCCACCCGTGTCCAGGTCGAGACGTACTACGCCGGGCTCCGGGCGTTCTGGATACGGGCGGACGGGGAGGCGAACGCCCGGGCCTGGTCCGACACGCACGGCCTCGCCCGGACCCGCCGTGTCTCCGTCTACGACGCCGCTTACCTGGAACTCGCTCGACGGTTGAACCTCCCGCTTGCCGCCGAAGACCCGACCCTGACCCGGCACGCGGCCGCCGCCGGCGTCCCGATCTTCTCCCCGTGAACCCACACCCCGAAAGGTCCGCCATGCCCCGTCCCGTCCGCGGCCTGTTGCCCGGCCTCGTCGTCCTGCTCCTGCCGGCGGCCGCGGCCGCCCAGCCGGCCCCGCCGTCCGAACACCCGATCAAGTCCCAGTTCACCAAGTACGAGCACCAGATTCCCATGCGGGACGGGGTGAAGCTGTTCACCGCCGTGTACGTCCCGAAGGACGCGGCCGACAAGCTGCCGATCATGCTCTGCCGCACCCCCTACGGGGTCGGCCCCTACGGCCCGGACCAGTACCCGGACCGGATCGGCCCGTCGCCGCTGTTCGAGAAGGGCGGGTACGTCGTCGTCAAGCAGGACGTGCGGGGGCGGATGAAGTCGGAGGGGAAGTTCCTCCACGGCCGGCCGCACAACCCGAAGAAGGGCCCGAAGGACGCCGACGAGAGCACCGACGCCTACGACACCATCGACTGGCTGGTCAAGAACGTCCCGGGCAACAACGGCAAGGTCGGCCAGTGGGGCATCTCGTACCCCGGGTTCTACACCGCCCACGGGATGATCGACGCCCACCCGGCCCTGAAGGCGGCCAGCCCCCAGGCCCCGGTCACCGACCTGTTCGACGGCGACGACTGCCGGCACAACGGGGCCTTCCTCCTGGCCCACAACTTCTGGTTCATGGGGCCGGTCGCCGAGATGAGTCCGGACCGCCCCGGCGGGGGTGATGTCTCGCGGCTCCGCCAGAAGGTCCCCGACGGCTACCAGTTCTTCCTGAAAATGGGGCCGCTGGCCAACGCCGAGAAGTACCACCTGAAGGGGGTCGAGCCGTTCTGGAACGACCTGATGACCCACACCACCTACGACGACTTCTGCAAGGCCCGGGACCTCCGGCCGCACCTGAAGGGCGTCAAGCCGGCCGTCCTGACCGTCGGCGGGTGGTTCGACGCCGAGGACATCGCGGGGACGATCAACACCTTCCAGGAGGTCGAGAAGGCCGCCCCGTCGGCCGGGAACCACTTCGTCATGGGCCCGTGGACCCACGGCGGGTGGGCCGGCGGCCCCGGCGACCGGGTCGGGGATGTCTCGTTCAACACGAAGGCCGGGGAGTATTACCGGGAGAAGGTCGAGTTCCCGTTCTTCGAGTACCACCTGCACGGCAAGGGGGACGGGAAGTTCCCGAAGGCCAAGATGTTCGAGACCGGGGCGAACCGGTGGCGGGCGTTCGACGCCTGGCCGCCGAAGGACGGCAAAGCGGCGACGTTCTTCCTCCGCGGCGGCGGCCGGCTGGACCAGACCCAGGAGGGGGTGACCAGCACGATCGACCCGAAGCCGGCCGACGAGTTCGTCAGCGACCCGGCCAAGCCGGTCCCGCACGTCGCCAAGACCCTGACCGGGATGGACGGGTCGTACATGACGGCCGACCAGCGATTCGCGGCCCAGCGGCCGGACGTGCTGGTCTACCAGACGGAACCGCTGACCGAGGACACCACCGTCGCCGGGCCGGTCGAAGTCGAGCTGCGCGTCAGCACCACCGGGACCGACGCCGACTGGGTGGTGAAGCTGATCGACGTGTACCCGGACGACTTCCCCGACCCGAACCCGAACCCGAAGGAGCTGCGGATGGGTGGGTTCCAGCAGCTCGTCCGCGGCGAGCCGTTCCGCGGCAAGTTCCGCAACAGCATGACCAAGCCCGAGCCGTTCGAGCCGGGCAAGGTGACGACGATCAAGTTCGCCATGCCGGACGTGCTGCACACGTTCCGCCCCGGGCACCGGATCATGGTCCAGGTGCAGAGCAGTTGGTTCCCGCTGATCGACCGGAACCCGCAGACGTTCTGCGACATCCCGAACGCCGCCGAGGCCGACTTCAAGAAGCAGACGCATACCGTCCACCGCGGGGGCGACACGCCTTCGCGGGTGACGCTGCCGGTGATAAAGTAGTCGAAGGCGACCCCTCCCCCCGGCCCCCTCCCCCGCGGGGGAGGGGGAGCAAGACAGACGTACCCCTCCCCCCGGCCCCCTCCCCGCAACGGAGAAGGGGAGAAAAGGCAGAAGACCGTCACGCCCTCTTCCTCCCCCTCTCCCTGCGGGGGAGGGGGCCGGGGGGAGGGGTCTCCGGACTACCCCCATGCCCCGCACCTCCCTCGCCCTGCCCCTCGTCCTGCTCGCCGTGGCCCCGGCCCGGGCCGCCGACCCGCCCGTCGACTTCGGCCGGGACGTGCTGCCGATCCTGTCCGACTACTGCTTCCACTGCCACGGCCCGGACCCGAAGGCCCGCAAGGCCAAGCTCCGGCTCGACGACAAGGAGTCGGCTTTCGCCCGCGGGGTGATCGCCCCCGGCAAGCCGGCCGAGAGCGAGCTGGTGACGCGGGTGACGAGCACGGACCCGGACACGGTGATGCCGCCGCCAGAGCTGAAGCGGTCGCCGTCGAAGGCCCAGGTCGAGACGCTCCGGCGGTGGGTCGAGCAGGGGGCGAAGTGGGGCAAGCACTGGTCGTTCGAGCCGATGGCCCGGCCCGCCCTCCCGGAGATCTCGGTCCGCCACGACGCGGCCCTGAACCCGATCGACCGGTTCGTCCTCGACCGGCTCGGGCGGGAAGGGCTCGTCTCCTCCCCGCCGGCCGACAAGGAGCGCCTCCTGCGGCGGGTGACGCTCGACCTCACCGGCCTGCCGCCGGCGGTCGCCGAGATCGACGCCTTCCTGAAGGACGACTCGCCCGACGCCTACGAGAAGGTGGTCGATCGGCTGCTGGCGTCGCCCCGGTACGGCGAGCGGATGGCCGCCGACTGGCTCGACGCCGCCCGGTTCGCCGACACCCACGGCTACCAGATGGACCGGTTCCGGGCCGTCTGGCCGTACCGCGACTGGGTCATCGGGGCGTTCA
>JAIEQO010000412.1 GCA_019747655.1 Gemmataceae bacterium
GGCGACGCCCCCGCGGACATCGTGCCGGCGGGCGTCCCTCCGACCGCCGCCCCGGCCGCCGGCGGCCCACTCACGATCGCCGACCTGGAACAACTCGCCCTGACCCACAACCCGACCCTCGTCCAGGCCGCCACGTACATCGAGGCGGCCCACGGCAAGGCCCTCCAGGCCGGCCTCCCGTTCAACCCGACGGTCGGGATGGAGGCCGAGCAGATCGGGGCCAACCGGACGGCCGGGGAGGTCCGGTGGTTCACCCTCCAGCAGCAGATCGTGAGCGGCGGGAAGCTCCGGCTCAGCCGGCAGAAGTACCAGGCCGAGGCCGAGATGGCCGAGATCCAGGCCCAAGCCCAGCGGCTGCGGGTAGTGAACGGGCTCGCCCGGGCCTACTTCTCGGTCCTCGCGGCCCAGCGGTCGGTCGAGAACCACCGCCGGCTCCAGGAGAACGCCGCCGAGGCGGAGACGACTTCCCGGCAGTTGGTGAACGTCGGGCAGGGGAACCCGCAGGACCTCCTCCAGGCGGAGGTCGAGGCGGCCCAGGCGCGGGTGGCGTTCCGCAACAGCGAGGCCCGGCTCCGCCAGGACTGGACCGAGCTCGCCGCCCTAGTCGGCGTCCCCTCTCTGCCGCTACAGCCCCTGGTCGGGCAGCTCGAACCGGACGGTCCGCCGCTCGCCTGGGACGCGGCGCTGGCCCGCCTGCACCAGGAAAGCCCGGAACTGATGTTCGCGGTGGCGAAGGTCCGGCAGGACCAGACCACGGTCGAGCGGGAGCGGCGGGAGCCGATCCCGAACGTCACCGTCCGCGGGGGGGTCGGGTACAACTTCGAGACCCGGAACAACACGGCGGACGTGCTGTTCAGCCTCCCCGTCCCGGTGTTCGACCGGAACCAGGGGACGATCCGGCAGGCGACGGCCGACCTGGCCCGGTCCCAGGCCGAGGTGACCCGCGTCCAGCTAGACCTCCAGCGGCGGCTGGCGGCCGCGTTCACCCGGTACGAGACGGCTCGGGCCGAGGTCGAGAACTTCCGCGACGTGGTGATGCCGAAGGCCCGGAAGGCGGCGGAGTTGTACGAGGAGCAGCTCAAGGCCCGGCGGGCGGCATTCCCGCAGGTGCTGGTCGCCCGCCGGACGGTGTACCAGCTGAGTGAGGAGTACAACCGCGCGCTCGAGCAGTTCCGCCGGGCCGAGGTCGAGGTCCGCGGGCTCCTCTTAGTGGACGGGCTGACCGCCCCGTCGAACCCGACCCCGCCGGGCCACATCAACGCCACCCCGAAGCCGCGGTAGCGCGGAAGTCAGAAGGGCGGGGAGGTGTTCTACCTCCCCGCCCTCGTCCGACCGGCCCGGTACTGTCGGCGGTGCCACCCGCGACGGCCCCGCGTCACTGCTTGACCTTGACGTGGAAGCCGGCCTTGTTGAGCGCCTTGACCAACTCGGCCGCGTCGAAGTCGCCGCTCACCTCGGCGCTGCTGACCTTCGCCTTGGCGGCGGCCTGGGTCACGCCCGGGACGTCCTTGATCGCCTCCCGGAACGACTTCACGCAGCCGCCGCAGGAGTTGTGGAAGCCGGTCACGGTGAGCGACTTGACCTTGCCCGCCTGGACCCCGCTGTCGTCCTTGAAGGCGTACCCCTTGTCCTTCCCCGGGTCGCCGTGGAACCCCTCCTCGGCCAGGGCGTCGAGCGCCTTCTGGGCGGTCTTGGCGTCGGCGGCGGTAAACCGGGCTGAGGTGGCCTTCCGGTCGGTCTGCACGTCCGTCACGCCCTCCACCTTCCCGAGGATCTTGGCGACCTCCTTGGCGCACCCGTCGCAGCACATATGCACGCTCTTCAGCTCGACCTTCTCGGCAGCCACCGCCGGACCCGCACCGACCAGGGCGACCACCACGGCCGCCGTCATCACGAACTTCATCATCTCTCGCGTCTCCCGACTGGGGTAAATCGGCCGCGCGCAACCGAACGGATGCGCCCCGCGCCGCCGGACTTTTTATGAGGTCGGGGCGACGCAGACCATCGTGGTCGGAGACGACCCGACCCGGGTCAATGGTTGTGGCCGGCGTGCCCGTCGCTGCCGACCGAGCCGCCTCCCCCGCCGGTCGATTCGCACCCGGCCACACCGCCGAGGGCGGCGGCAGACACCACGGCCAACAGCACCAGTCGAACGACCCACCTCCGTGCGGACATGACCGTTCCCCCGTAAAGTTCCCCCGCCAGCCGGGCATCCCGTAGCCGGACGCCGCAGCCTTTTCAACCCCACCTGCTGGGGGAGGAACCGGGCCCGGGCTGCCGGTCACCCGACGAACACGTCACCCTGGAACCCGTCGAACAGGTCGATCCGGTCCATCTCCGGCGGCGTGCCGGTCGGGGAGAGGGTCTTCCCGGCGTAGGCGATGACCCGCCCGACAGACCCGGCGAGGATGTCCGCCTGGGGGTCCGGGTCCAGCGCCTTCACCGCCACCCGAACCCCGCCCCGCCCGTTCGGGTCGCCGGCGAAGAAGTCCGCCAGGGGCGTCCGTCGGTCGCCCATCAAATCCTTCCCGGACACCGCGAGCACCCGCGGCCCGCCGCCCGGCCCGCCCCCGGCGACGAGGTCGGCGAACCCGTCCCCGTTCACGTCCCCGGCGGCGACGTACACCCCGTTCTGGAGGGACGGCTCGAACACGAACATGTCGCTGAACAGCCGGACCGGCGAGCCGGCGGCGACCGACGTCCCGTCGAAAACCGCCACCCGCGGCCCGCCGCCGACCCCCGCGGCGACGACCAGGTCGGCCGTCCCGTCCCCGTCCAGGTCGCCGACCGCCGCCCTGGCCCCGCCGCGGAAGTTCGGGTCGGCGATGCCGAAGAAGTCCGCCACCCGCCGGAACCCGGTTCCGTCGAACACCGCCACCCGCGGCCCGCCGCCCGTGTCCGCGCTCACCACCACGTCCGCCTTCCCGTCCCCGGTCAGGTCGCCCGTGGCGACGTTCACCCCGCCGGCGAACCCCGACTCGAAGGCGAAGAAGTCGGCCAGCGTCGCGCCGGTCTTCCCGTCCACCACCTTGACGCGGGGGCCGCCGCCCGGCCCGGCCCCCGCGATATAGTCCGCGACATCGTCCCCGTTCACGTCGGCCGACGCCACCCGGACCGTCCCCCCGAACCCGGGGAAGAACTCGACGACCTCCATCGGGGAGAGGGTGCCGTTGGCCGCGGCCAACGCCCGGGCGGTCCCGTCCGCCGGCCCGCTCACCAGGGCCGGCCCCTCGGAGGCCGGCGGGGTCGGGCCGTCGAAAGCGAAGTACTCCGGCGGCGGCTCGGCGTAACCCTCGGTGTGGAACACCCGGGTCATTCCGACCGGAGCCCCGTTGTACCCGTCCTGCATGTCGTTCGACGTGTGGTGCGGGACGTGGCAGTGGAAGATCCAGTTGCCCGGGGTGGTCACGGTGAACGTGAGGTCCACGAACTCCCCGGGGCCGACGTTCACCGTCGTCTCGGTGACCGGCGGCGACGGATGGCCGTTGCGGGCCTCCTCGGTCATGTCCATCCCGTGCAGGTGCATCGTGTGGGACAGGTTGGAGGCGTTGTACAGCCGCAGCCGCACCGTGTCGCCCACGTTGACAGTGATCGGCCCGCCCGAGGCGTCCCCGGTCTTCCCGTTGATGGTCGAGAACGGGAAGTCGCCGGTCCCCGGCGGGAAGGGGTCTACCAACTTCCCCTCACCGGGCGGGGCGAACTGCTGGAGAGTCATGGCGAAGTCCCGGGTCACCTCCTGCCCGGCCGGCACGTCCCGGGGGAGGATGAGGAAGAACCCGTCCAGCCCGCGCAACTCCTGGACGGCACCCCGGGTGTGCGAGTGGTAGGCGAACGACCCGGCGTGCCCGGGGGTGAACTCGTAGGTGTACGTCTCCCCCGGCCGGATCGGGTTCGGCTGGCTGATCCCGGCCACCCCGTCGGCCGTGTTCGGCTCGTGCATCCCGTGGAAGTGGATCGTGGTCGCCTCCGGGAGCCGGTTCGTAATGGTGACCCGGACGGCTTCCCCCTCGTTGGCGATCAGGGTGGGGCCGGGGGTCGAGCCGTTGTACCCCCAGACCTGGGCCGTCTTGATGGGAAAGTTGGCGATCTGTTGGGTGAACTGGCTGGCCGTCAGTTCATAAGAGCGGGTGTTGCCGACGAGGGTGCCCATGAGGGTCGGGACGCTCGGCGTCTCGGGGATGACCGGGGCGGCCGGCACGTCGCGGCCTTCCAAGTCTTCGAGCCAGGGGCGGGTGAATCGGAACCGGTTGCGAGTCATGGTGCCAGTGATCCTTTCGGGTGTGGTGTTCGGCGGGGCGCGGCCCGGCCCCGCCGAACCCTCCGCGGGTGCCACAGACCCCGGGAGGTCCCCGCGTGGGGTAATCAGACCACCCGGGACAGCGTGAGGCTGGCCCGGGTGGTGCGGTCGTCAGACTTTCGGGTGCTGAAGTGCGTGGCGGTGGGAACCGCCCCGCGGGTCGGCGGGTCAGGCCGCCCCGGCCATCTTTCGGCACTCGTCCGCGCACTGCCGGCAGGCTTCCGCGCACCGCCTGCAGTGGTCCGGCTTGTGCTTCGCGCACTCGGCCCCGCAGGCGTCGCAGACCTCGGCGCACACCCGGCAGACCTCGGCCGCGAACCGGGAGCCCCGGCTCATGAACGCGGCGGCCAGCCAGCAGGCCTCGGCACAGTCCCGGTCGAGCCGGACGCACTCGGCCATCATCTTGACGTCGGATTCGGACAGGCAGGCGTCGGCGCAGTGTTCGCACTCTTGGGCGCAGCGGACGCAGGCGTCGATACAGGACTGGTGTTGAGCGTGTGCCATGAGGGCACCTCCTTCGGGAGAGACAGGGGTCGGTTGGGACCGTCCCGCCAGCCGGTCGTCGGAACTGGCTGCAACTGAAGTGCCGGGCCGGCCCCACGCCCGGCGGCCACGAAACAGAGCCCGCCCGCCACCCGTGGGGATCGATCCCCACGGGTGGCGGGCGGTTAGCGTCCGGGCCGCGGCGGGTCAGTGGTGGTAGCCGTGGTGGCCCCCGCCGTAGTACCCGCCGTGCCCGCGCCAGCCGCCGTAGTAGCCGTGGCCGTAGTACCCGCCGTGGTGGAGGCCCGGGCCGCCGAAGTACGCCGCGCCGAACCCGTACCCGGGCGTAACGTACCCCCCGGCCGGGTAGACGTAGGGCGCGTAACCCGAGTAGTACCCGGGGCTGACGGCGTACCCGGAGTAGCCGTAGTACCCCGAAGGGTAGGCGTAGGCCGAGTAGCCGTGGTTCCACCGGTCGTTGTAGCCGCGGTAGCGGAACGGGCCGGCCTGGGCCTCGGACGCCCACCCGGCGGACAGCAGGGTCACAGCCAGGGCGGCCGTGGTCAAGAAGCGGGGGAGCCTCACGGGGCACCTCCTTGATTCGCTGGGATCGGGCGAGGGATGGGCCTTCATACCTGACCGCAACGCTCGTGCCGTTTCACCCCGGCCCGGCGTGACCGCCGGCACCCTCGGCCATACCGGCGGTCGCGATCGTGCCCCAGCGGCTGAGTGCCCGCCTACTTCTCCGAGCCGTACCACTCCTTCCGCCACTTCTTGAGCTTCTCGATCTCCTTCTCTTGGTCCTCGATGGCCTTCTTGGCCATCTCCTTCAACTCGGGCCGGTTGGAGTGTTCGAGGGCGTGCTTGGCCGACAGGATGGCCCCCTCGTGGTGGGGGATCATCAGGTCGATGAACCGCTTCTCGTAGTCGGCGTCCTTGTGCCCCAAGTACTTCACCATCTTGTCGTTCATCGCCTTCACGTTCTTGGGCACGTCCCCGGCCTTGTGGTCGTGCCCATCCGCCTTCCCCTTCGGGGGGTCGTCCGCCCGGGACACGGGGCGGGCGGCGGAGGTGACGAGCAGAGCCGCGAGCATGAGAGCGAACGCCGTGACGAGCCGCATAGGAGCCTCCTCGGGTTTACGCGCGCCGCGACTTGCGGCGTGCGACGAGGCGGCAACTGCGGTGCCGGAGCCGGCTACTTCTTGTGGCCTTCGTGCTCGTCCTTCTTGGGTGCCGGCTCCTTCTTCGGGTCCATCTTCATCCCGCCATGCCCCTCGTGGCCGCCGGCGGCCTTGCCCGGTCCGGCCCCCGGCACGCTGGCCCCCGGGGCCACCTCACCCTTGCCGGACACCACCTTGTCGTACAGGTCCGGGGGGAGCACCCGGACCAGGGTGCTGAGCCCCTCGACGTCCGCGAACCAGCCGTTCCGCATCCCCCGCGTCTCCGGCTTGGTCAGCTTCTTCAGTTCGGCCGCCGAGTAGTTGACCATCCCGGACATGTCCTGGGGGAAGCCCGGGACGTTCATCCCCCTCATGTCCATGCCCCTCATGCCGCCCTGGCCGCCGGCCCCCATCATCGGACCGGTCCCGACGGCCCGGTCGGTCCCCGTCTGCTCCCCCGTCCCCCGGCCGAGTTGTGCCCCGAAGTCCGGGTTCAGGGCCGGGCCGCGGGTGATCATCCCCATCCCCGTGGCCATGCTCCCGCCGGGCTGCATCCCCCGGCCCGTCCCGCCCATCGGACCCACCATCGACGACATGAAGTTCATCATGTGGTGGAACATGTGGCAGTGGAGCAGCCAGTCCCCGGGGTTGTACGCCACGAACTCGATCTCCACCGCCTGGGCCACCCCGACCAGCACGGTGTTCCGGTTGACCCAGGCCGTCACCGGCAGCCGCCCGCCCTCCGTCCCGGTGATCCAGAAGGTCATCCCGTGCAGGTGCATCGGGTGGTGGTCGATGACGCTGAAGTTCGCCATCCGGATGCGGACCCGGTCCCCCTGGCGGACCACCATCGGCGTGATGTACGGGGCGGCCCGGCCGTTAATCGTGAACAGGTTGAACTCCATCGACATGGTGTTCGTCACCGTAGCCCCGGGCAGGATGGCCCACTCCTGGAGGATGAGCGCGAAGTCCCGGTCCACCGGCGGGTCCCAGGCCGCCTTCGGGTGGACGATGAACAGCCCGACCAGCCCCATCGCCTGCTGCATCGGCACGTGGGTGTGGTAGAAGAAGGTGCCGTTCTGCTTCAGCTCGAACTCGTAGGTGAACGTCCCGCCGGGGGGGATCGCGTCCTGGGTCAGGCTCATCACCCCGTCCATGGCGTTGGGCACGTCGATCCCGTGCCAGTGGACGGTGGTCGGCTCGGGCAGTTCGTTGTGGACGACGACGCGGACCTTGTCCCCCTCGTTCACCTCGATGGTCGGGCCGGGCATGGTGCCTTCTTTCGGCTTGGCCTTGCCGGGCATCCCGGGCATGTCCTTCGCCCCGCCCATGCCGGGCATTCCCGGCATGTCCATCTCTTTCGTTTTCTCCTTCGCCCCGCCCATGCCGGGCATCCCGGGCATCCCCGGCAGGGAGTGCGATCCCTTCGGGTCGGGTTCGGCACCGTAGCCCCACACGTCGATCCACAGGTCGGGCAGGAACTCGCGCTTGATGTACCGGGCGTAGAGGTGGAACTCCTTCGCCCCGTTGACCATCTTCCACGGCAGCTTGCCGACGTCCGGGTGCTCCACCGGGACGGGCGGCTCGCCGGACTTGCGGCGTCCGGGGGTCAGCTTGTAGCGGTCGTCCGGGCCGGTGGGCCCGTAGTTCTTCCCGGGTTCGCCGTGCCCGGCGTGCGGGTCGTCCTTCTTCTCCTGGGCGGCGGCGCTGCCCGCGACGAGGCCGGCCGCCAGACTGCCGCCCGCGATCAGGAAGTTGCGACGGTCCGATTCCCTGCTCATGGAACGCCTCTCGTTGGGGTCACGTCCGCCAGCCGACGCCACACCGAATTCTACCCGGCCCTCGATTGGCGTGCCCCGTCCGGGGCCGGCAGCCCCCGCCCGGACGGAATAACGACCCCGCGGACTCGTACAACCGCGCCGCGGATCGTCCGACTTGTTCTGTTACCGTCTCGCGTTAATGCCCGCGGTGGTCCTTCGGGATCGACTTCTCCGGCACGGCCGGGGGGCCAGCGGTCGGCTCGGGCTGCCCGGGGTCGGCGGGGGCCGGTTCGCCGCCGTGGTTGTGGCCGTGACGGACCTCGGGGGCCAGGATCGCCGGATCGACGCCGGCCCCGCCGCGATAAACGAGACTTCCCCCGACGTACGCCCCGACCAGCAACAGCACCGCCCCGAGCAAACCGACAGCGCGGACCCCCGCGCCCGGCGGGCCGGCGGTCCGTCGGTGCCGGGCGAAGAAGACCCCGGCGAACAGGGCCACCACCCCGGCCATCAGGCCCAGGTGCCAGTACATGAGGCGGTGGGCTTCCTCGGTGTGCGCCGGCACGGTGAAGAACGCCACTGTCCCGGCCGCAGCAGCGACGACTCCAGCGACCACGCCGGCGGCCATCAACCCGGTGGCGACCCGGGCCAGGTCGCCTCGCCCCCGCCCCCAGGCGTACAAGTCCAGGGCGACGGCCCCGAGCAGGAACGCGATCGGGAAGTGGACCGTCGGTGGATGCCCCTCCCAGGGTGGGAACGGGCCGCCCCCGGACGGAGCGGTTACGCCTTGGGCCAGGAGGAACATGAGCCACCCCCGGGAAGCCGAACCCTGAGAAGGTTTCGATCTCGCTGTCACCCACAGTCAAGTCAGCAGCGCGGTGCGGATCACTCGCAAATGCCTTCACGCAGCAGGTTCCGTGCCGGGCTGGTCCATCGGCACCCGCGATAAGAGAGCGGGCACTCGATAGGCATGAAGCCTTTGTCCCTCACCCGTGGCGATCGGCACTGTTCCGGGTGTCAGGAAAACTCACCTCGTCCCACTCCGCTTCCGCCGTAAGTGCGTCCTGGAGCATCCCCTGTGCGATCCCGATCGACCCCCATCGCGGTCGAGCACGGGGCTCAAGGCTCCTGGCCCGTGATCGCCCGGGAAGAAGGTCCGACTCAAGTCGTCCGACGGGTAGGGACGATGAATCCGACACGGTGGATTCTAGCGGACGGGGTGCCCCATGCGTGGCCTGGTGATTCTGGCTTTCTCGGCCGCCGCGGTCGGCTGCCAGTCTTCCCCCGTTAGTCCGGGTGTGGCCGGCGGGGACCGGCAGTGGTCTCCTGCTCCGCCCCAGGCCCGTGCGGCGTCCGCCACCGCACCCCCGTCCGGGGTCACCTCGCCCGCAGGCCCCCCGGACGTCGTGACGGCCGCCGCCGCCGTCACCCGCCCGGAGGTGAGTCCCGCGGGCGGTCCTCCGCCGACTCCCACGGTGATCGACACACAAAGCGGCGGAGCCCCTCTGCCACCCCCCCGCCCACAAGGGGCGATGACCCTAGCCGACCTCCAGAACCTGGCGGCCGCAAACAACCCGACGATCGCCGCCGCCGAGGCCCTGATCCGGCAGCAGCAGGGGCTGTTGCGGCAGGAAACGCTCTACCCCAACCCGACCGTCGGCTACCTCCGCAGTGACCCCGACCAGCCGGGCAAGAGTGCCACCCAGGGCGTGTTCCTCAGCCAGGATATCGTCACCGCCGGCAAGCTGGGTTTGGCCGGGGCGGCGCAGCGGGAGGATGTCGAGGCCCGGCGGTGGCAGCTCACCGCGCAACGGGGGCGGGTCGCCAACGACGTGCGGATCCGGTACTACGACGCCCTGGGCGCGCAGCAGACAGTCCGGGCGACCGAAGAAGTGGAACGGCTGGCCGAGGAGGGGGTGCGGGCGGCCGAGGACCTGGTCAAGGCCAAGCAGACGGCCCGGCTCGACGTCATCCAGGCCGAACTCCAGCTCAACGCCGTCCGCACCGCGGTCCAGGACGCGAAGTACCGCCACCAGGCCGCGTGGCGGCAGTTGGCGAACGTGGTCGGGGTGCCCGACCTCCAGCCCGCCCCGCTGGCCGGCGACTTGGCGGCCGACGCCCCGCAACTCAACTGGGAGGAGAGCCTCCAGCGGCTGCTGGCATCCAGCCCCGTGCTGAAGGCCCAGGAGGCCACGATCCGGGCCGCCGGGTTCGACCTCAAGCTGGCCCGGGCCCAGGCCATCCCGAACCTGAACGTCCAGGTCGTCATCCAACGGGACCGGGTCGAGAAATTCACGTCCGTCAGCCCCCTGGTCTCCGTCCCCCTGCCGATCTTCAACCGCAACCAGGGGAACATTCAGAACATGGCCGGGCTGTTCGACCAGCAGCGGAAGGAGTACGAGCGGATCACGCTCGCCCTGCGGGACCAGTTGGCGGCGGCCTTCCAGCAGTACCAGAGCGCCCGGGGCCAGGCCGAGCGGCTGAAGGCCGAGATCATCCCGCGGGCCAAGGAGAACCTCGACCTCACGACCAAGGGGTTCAAGGGCGGGCAGTTCGACATCGCCCGGGTCCTGGCCGCCCGGCAGACGTACTTCGAGACGAACACGGCCTACATCGACGCCCTGACCGCCATGAACAAGGTGGCCGCCGAGATCGAGGGGCTGGAGCTAACCGGCGGGCTGAACCCGACCGAGATCGGGACCGCCCTCCAGACCCCGCTCGGCCCCGGCGGGACCGGATCGCGGAGCGTGCTGCTCCAGCAGCTCCAGCAGCGGTCCGGCGGGGGGAGCCAGCTCCTCCCGGGGGCACTCCAGGGGCGGTAGGGCGGGGTGATCTTCCCCAAGGAAAATGGAGCCGGGGTTAAGGGTGGGTCTGGTTGTACGTCCGTTCAAACTCGGCCGGGGGTACGAGCCCCAGGGAGGAGTGACGGCGGACGCGGTTGTCGAACACTCCCAGGTGCTCGAACACCTCGGCCCTCGCCCGGTCCCGGGCGGCGAACATCTCGCCCGGCGCGACCTCCCCCTTCAGCCGCCCGAGGGGCGACCCGACCGGGGCGTTGTCCCAGCACCGGCCGACCCCGCTCGTGCTGCAACTGCCCCCCGCGCGGGCCGACGCGCCCTGGTAGTGCGCGCTGGCGTACTGGCTCCCCCGGTCCGAGTGCGCCAGCAGCCCCGCGGCCGGACACCGGCGGGCCGGGGCCACCTCCGGGGCATCGACCACCGGCCGGCCCTCCACCGTCTCGGCCATCGACCAGCCCACCACCATCCGGCTGAACAGGTCCTCGACCGCCGCCAGGTAC
>JAIEQO010000732.1 GCA_019747655.1 Gemmataceae bacterium
TTCGGCCCGCCCCGCCCGGGGTTCGGCCCGCCGTCCGGCGGCGGGGGCGGGGACGACGACGACGACAAGAAGAAGGGCCCCGGCGGGGTGATCGGCCGGGACTCCCGCCAGCGGGGCCGGGTCGCCCCGAACCGGGGCCGCGGCCCGACCCCCGGCCAGCCGTCCGTCTTCGTCGACGCCAACGGCCAGGTCCAGACGATCGAGCAGCAGTGGGGGTCCCGCCGCGGCCCCCGGGCGGCCCTGCTCCGCAAGGCCCGGGGCCGCCAGCAGGTCAAGGTGATCGAGGGCCCGGTCACCATCACCCCGCCGATCAACGTCCGGTCGCTGTCCGAGGCGATCGGGATGAAGAGCGGCGAGCTGGGCAAGCGGCTCCTGAAGGAGACCGGCCAGCTGTACGGGGTGAACTCGACGATCGACTTCAACGTGGCCGCCTCGATCGCCGCCGAGAAGAACATCGAGCTGATCCTCAAGCAGCAGCAGACGAAGGAGGACGTGCTGCTGGAGAAGTACCGGAAGCTGGCCGAGGAGGTCGACCCGGAGAAGCTGGTGCCGCGGCCCCCGGTGGTCACCATCATGGGCCACGTCGACCACGGGAAGACGTCGCTGTTGGACAAGATCCGGCAGAACTACGGCCTCCAGTCGGACGTCGTGTCGACCGAGGCCGGGGGGATCACCCAGGTCATCCGGGCGTGGTCGGTCCGGCGGGACGTGGTGGTCGAGCGGGACGGCGAGGAGGTCGAGGAGCACCGGTACATCACGTTCCTGGACACCCCCGGGCACGAGGCGTTCACCAAGATGCGGGCCCGGGGGGCGAACGTCACCGACATCGTGGTCATCGTGGTCGCCGCCACCGACGGGGTGATGCCCCAGACCGAGGAGGCGATCGCCCACGCCAAGGCGGCCGAGGTCGACATCGTCGTGGCCATCAACAAGGTGGACATGCCGAACGCGAACGTGGCCAAGACCCGCCAGCAGCTCTACGGCCTCGGGCTGATCCCGGACGACATGGGCGGGGAGGTCCAGTTCGTCGAGACCAGCGCGGTCACCGGCCAGGGCATCCCCGACCTGCTCGACACCATCGTCCTGGTGGCCGAGGTGGCCGAGCTGACCGCCGATCCGGACCGGCCGGCCGCCGGCACCTGCCTGGAGGCGTACATGTCGGCCGGGGAGGGCGTCATGGCCACCGCCCTGATCCAACAGGGGACGCTCAAGCGGGGCGACATCGTCCTGTGCGGGTCGGCCTTCGGCCGGGTCCGGGCCATGTACAGCGACCTCGGGATGCCGATCCGGGAGGCCGGCCCGAGCACCCCGGTGCGGATCACCGGGCTGGACCAGGTGCCGAACGCCGACGACCCGTTCTACGTCGTCGAGGACCTGGCCGAGGCCCAGGAGATCGCCGAGCAAAGGCGGCAGAAGGACCGGGAGGCGGCCCTCAACCGGTTCACCGCCCCGAAGGACCTGGGCGACCTGACCGCGGCCAAGAGCCGGGCCAAGATCACCGAGCTGAAGATCATCCTGAAGGCCGAGGCCCGGGGGTCGGTCGAGGCCATCCGCAAGGAGCTGGAGAAGCTCGTCCACGAGGAGGTCCGGGCCCGGGTCCTGCACGCGGCCATCGGGGCGATCACCGAGTCGGACGTCCAGCTCGCCCTGACCAGCCCGGCCGACACCCTGGTGATCGGGTTCAACGTGACGGCCGACGACGCCGCCCTGCGGCTGGCCGAGGCCCGGGGGGTCAGCCTCCGCGAGTACGACATCATCTACAAGCTGACCGACGACGTGAAGGCGGCCCTGGAGGGCAAGCTGAAGCCGGTCGAGGAGGTCGTCCACCTGGGCCGGGCGGTCATCCGCGACACGTTCAAGATCTCGAAGGTCGGCACCATCGCCGGCTGCTACGTCACGAGTGGCGTGATCGAGCGGTCGGCCCGGGTCCGGGTGATCCGGGAGGGGGTGGTCGTGTTCCCGCCGTCGGACAAGGTCGTCGGGCTGGACAGCCTGAAGCGGTTCAAGGACGACGCCAAGGAGGTCCGCGAGGGGTTCGAGTGCGGGGTGAAGCTGTCCGGGTTCGACGACGTCAAGGTCGGGGACGTGATCGAGGCGTTCAAGATCGAGCAGCGGATGCGGACCCTGTAGATTGGAGATTTCCGATTTGTGATTGACGATTGAAAACCACGCGGCACAGCACCCGGGTTTTCAATCGTCAATCACAAATCGGAAATCATAAATCCCCAATGGTCATCGGCTCCCTCGAAGCCCGGCTGTTGGTCCGCGAGAGCCGGACGCTCAAGGACAAGCGGCAGGTGGTCCGGTCGGTCCTGGACCGGGTCCGGGCGGGCTTCGCCGTCGCCGCGTCCGAGGTCGGGTCGCACGACGACGTGAAGGTGGCCACCCTCGGGTTCGCGGCCGTCGGGCACGAGGTCGCCGCGGTCCGGGACGTGCTCACACAGATTCAGGAGGCCCTCCGCCGGCACCCGGTCGCCGAGTACCTCGGCGGCGAGCTGTCCGTCGGCCACGAGGTCGTCTAGGCGGGGGGCGGCCGTGGCGGTGGTCCTGACCCTCGACCGGGTGGCCGACCTACCGGACGCCGACCGGGAGGCCGTCCGGGCGCTGACGGCGGCCGTCTACCCGCCCGAGGTGCTGGCCCACTGGCACGGCCGGGGCGTGGAGTGGGCCGCCCCCGAGTGGGGCGTCCGGGTCCGGGACGGCGACGCCCTGGTCTCCTACGTCGGGGCGTACCTCCGCGACGCGGAGCACGACGGCCGGCCGGTGTTGATCGGCGGGGTCGGGAACGTCAAGACGCACCCGGCGGCCCGGGGGCGGGGGCACGCCGGCCGAGCCGTCCGCCGGGCGGCCGAGTTCTTCGCCGAGCGGGGCGTCGGGTTCGGCCTCTTGGTGTGCGAACCCCACCTGCTCGGGTATTACGCCGGTCTGGGGTGGCGGGAGTTCAGCGGGCGGCTGGTGGTCCGGCAACGCGGGGCGGCGGCCGACTTCACCCTCGCCCGGGTGATGACCCTGGCGGTCGGGTCCGACGGGCCGGAGGCCGGCACCATCGACCTGTGCGGGCCGCCGTGGTGAGGTGGGATCGGGCGAGCGGGGGGCGTGAGCCCCCTGATCCGCTACACCATCAGGGGGCTGACGCCCCCCGCTCGCCGGGAATCACACCCATGAAGTCGCACCGGCTGGCCCGCGTGTCCGAGGTGGTCCGGGAGACGGCGGCCAACGCCATCCTGTTCGACATCAAGGACCCCCGGGTCAAGGGCGTGACCGTCACCCGGGCCGAGGTGTCCGGCGACCTCCAGCACGCCAAGGTGTACGTCTCGGTCATGGGGACCGAGAAGCAGCAGAAGCTGACCATGTACGGCCTCCAGAGCGCGGCCGGGTACATCCAGACCAAGGTGGCCGACCGGCTGACCACCCGGTTCGTCCCGCACGTCACCTTCGTGCTGGACGAGGGGGTGAAGAAGAGCGTCGAGATGGCCAAACTGATCCGGGACGAGCTGGCCACCATCCGGCCGGACCCGGACGCCCCGCCGGCCGAAGCCGCCGCCGCCGAGGCCGACCGGGACGAGGCGGACGACGAAGACGAAGGCGACGAGCCGGACGAACCCCCGCCAGCCGACGGACCGGCGGCCCCGCCGACCGGGAAGGAGTGACCCCGCATGCCGGCGATCACCAACAAGCAGCAGCTCCTGACGGCCTCGGTCGACCGGCTGCGGAAGCGGTTCCCGCTCCCGGCCCCGGCGGCCGACGGCGAGTCCGGCCGGACCGTCCTGGAGGAGCTGATCTACGCGGCCTGCCGGGAGGGCACGACGACGGCCGACGCCGACCGGGCCTACGCGGCCCTGCGGGCGGCGTTCGTCGACTGGAACGAGGTCCGGGTGAGTACCGTCCCGGAGGTCGGCGAGGTGCTGCGGCCGTTGCCCCAGCCGGGCGGCCGGGCCAAGCGGATCATCGCCCTGTTGCAGGCGGTGTTCGAGGAGCGGTACTCGTTCGACCTCGGGGACGTGGTCAAGAAGGGATTGAAGGACACGGCCCGGAAGCTCCGGTTCTACAAGGACGGGGTGGACGACTACGCGGTGGCGTGGGTGGTCCAGCGGACGCTCGGCGGGCACGCCGTCCCGCTCGACGGGCCGACGGTCCGGGTGCTGCGGCGGCTGGGGGTGGTGGAGGCGGCCGACGCCGACGCCCCGGAGGCCCCCGAGGCGATGCGGGGGACGGTCGAGCACCTGATCCCGAAGGCGAAGGACGCCGAGTTCACCGAGCTGTTCAGCGTCCACGCCAAGGAGCTGTGCGTCGACGGCGTCCCGCACTGCCCCTTGTGCCCGCTCAAGGCCGACTGCCCGACCGGGCACGAGGTCCTGGCCAAGAAGCCGGCCGAGCCCAAGCCCAAGCCGAAGCCGCGGTAGCCTTTCTCCTGGGACCGCGGGCGTCCCGCCCGCCCTTCGCTCGGATGCGGGCGGGACGCCCGCGGTCCCAAGAAAAGAGCCGGCTATCCGTCCCCGCACGGGGGCCCATCATGCGACGGCGGCGGTGGCTTGTCCTCGCCGGCCTGATCGCGGCGGCCGCCGCCGTGTACTACTTCTTCGCGTTCACCACTCACATCCGGTGGGGTAGTAGTTACGACCTGACGGTTCACGTCGAGTCCGCCCGCCCGGTTCGGGCGGTGAGCTGCGAGGTGTTCGGCCGCCACAACGAGTACGTCGATGACGTGGTCCGGTACGCCCTGCCGTCCGAGACCCGTAATGGGATGTTTTCCACCACCGTGGACCCGTATGTCGGCGAGCCGATCACAGTCCGGGTAATCACCTACGGGCGGGAGTCGTACACCGGGCGGAACCTCAGCCGGGATCAGTTCCGGTTCCTTGTCGTGGTCGTAACCTACGCCGACGGCCGGCGAGTCGCCAAGCTCGTCGACATCCCCGACGGCCGGGTCTCGCGCGAGGTCCGAATCACCTTCGACTGATCTGGTGTGTGGTTCCGTAGGGTGGGTCAGGAAGTCCGCAGGACTTCCGCGACCCGCCATCCCACATTGGTGGGTCATGGCGGCCCTCCGGGCCGCACCGACCCACCCTACGAAGCAGGAAGAAGCCACCTCCTCTGGACCACGCCGGCCGGATGGGTATAAGGCCGTGCGGTTCGGTCTCCTCGTCCCGGCCGGAGGGCGTGGCATGTCCGGTGTAGCGGTTTATGCGATTCTCCTCGCCCTGCCCGACCCGCGGCTGGCCGCCCACCTCGCCGCCTGGGAAAAGGCGACGCAGGGCGTCACCAACGTCCGGGCCGTTTTCGAGCTGACCCGGATCGACGCCGTCCTCAAGAAGGAGCGGAAGTTCACCGGGGCGTTCCTCCACCTGCGGCCGCGGTCGACCCGCCTCCGGCTCCAGTCCACCGCCAACCCGGCCGACTACGACGCCTACATCTGCGACGGCGAGCGGAAGTACCTGTACAACGGGCTCGCCAAGACGATCACCGAACTCCCGGTCCCGGACCGTCCTCGCGCGGATGTCCCGCCCGTAGAACTGCCCCCCGACGCGCCGGAATGGGCGCGGAGGTTTCTGACCCTGCTGTCCGCGGCCTACACGCCGGAGTCGAACGTCGCCCTCTACCTGCTCACCGGTCCGCCGGCCGGGGAACTGGGCAAGCGGTATTCCGCCTCGCTGGTCAAGGAGGATGCGAACTACGTCTACCTCGACCTCCGGCCGCGGACCGAGGTGGACCGCCTGTTGGTCACCCGGGTCCGGGTCGCCGTATACGGTCCGAACGCGCCGGCGCCGCACCACCCGTACACCCCGGCCCAGGTCCACCTGACCAAGCCGAACGGCGATACGGAACTCTGGACGTTTACCGAGGTGAAGCACAACCTACCGGACATCGACCCTGCGAAGTTCAAGTTCGAGAACGTGCCGGGGTACACGCTCCAGAGGGCCCTGCCGGCGGCCGGCAAGAAGCCGTAGCCTGACCTCATGTCCGACCTCCCCGCGTTACTCGGCGGGCCGCCGGTCCGACCGGCGGGCCCGCCGCCGTGGCCGCCGCCCGACCCCGACGTGCAGACCGCCCTCGCGGCCGCCGTCGCGGCGGGTGAGTGGGGCCGGTACCACGGCCCCCACGTCGCCGGCCTCGAAGCCGAGCTGGCTGCGGCCCACCAAGTCCCCCACGCCCTCACCTGCGCCAGCGGCACCCTCGCCGTCGAGGCCGCCCTGCGGGCCCTCAAGGTCGGCCCCGGCGACGAGGTCGTCCTGGCGGCCTACGAGTACGAGTCGACCTTCCTCACCGTCCACGCCCTCGGGGCCCGGCCGGTGCTGGTCGATGTGGCCCCGGGCAACTGGAACCTCGACCCGGCCGGGCTCGAAGCGGCCTTCTCGCCGTCAACCAAAGCCGTCGTCTGCTCCCACCTGCACGGCGGCATCGTCCCGATGCGGGAGGTAATGGACATCGCCCACCGCCACACCGTCGGCGTGGTCGAGGACGCGGCCCAGTGCCCGGGGGCCACCGTCCAGGGCCGGCCGGCCGGCACCTGGGGCGACATCGGCACCCTCTCCTTCGGCGGGTCGAAGCTCCTGACCGCCGGCCGCGGCGGGGCCTTCCTACTCCACGATCCTCAGCTCTTCCAGCGGGCCAAGCTCTGGCTGCACCGCGGCCTCCAGCAGTGGGCCCCGCTGAGCGAGTTGCAAGCCGTCGCCCTCCGGCCGCAACTGGCCAAGCTCCCGACCGCCACCGCCCATCGTGCGTCCATCGTGCGGCTGCTGTTCGACCGACTCCCGCCTGGGCTCACTCCTTTCGAGAACGCCGTCACCGATTCGACGCCGGCCTACTACAAGGTCGGCTTCCGGTACGACCCCGACGCCTTCGGCCTGCCCCGCGACCTGTTCGTCCGGGCCCTGCGGGCGGAGGGGGTCGCCTTCGACGCCGGGTTCAACGCCCTCCACGTCGGCCGGTCACCGTCCCGGTTCCGGGCGGCCGGCCCACTCCCCCACGCCACCGCCGCCCACGCCGGCTGCGTCGTCCTCCACCACCCCGTCCTGTCCGGCACCGCCGCCGACGCCGCCCAGGTGGCCGAGGCCGTCGCGAAGGTCCACCGCCACCGCGACGCCCTCCGGTCCGACCGGCCGTAGCGGCGGCATCACGCGACTTGAGCGATTCTTCCCCCGTTTGCCGTTTTCCTTCCCTTGACCCCCCCGCCTGCCGGCGGTATGTCCCATCCGTCCGGGACGATTCGCGCCGGGGCCCACGGATGCCGACGACCATTCCCCGCCCCGCCCCGGCCGTCCTCGCCGCCGTCGTCCTCGCGGCCGTCGCCGGGCTGGTCGGGTGCCGCGGCAAGCCGGTCGTCAACCCGCCGCCGGCCGTCGTCGACCGCCCGTGGTTCAACCGCTCCGGCCAGACCGACCCGTACCCCGACCCGGCCGTCGTCAGCGCCGCCCAACTGGACGTGGTCCGGCAGGGGCTGCCGTCGCCGATGCAAGCCGGCCGGCCGCTGAAGGTGCTGGCCGTCTCCGGTGGGGGGAAGTTCGGGGCCTACACGGCGGGCCTCCTGACCGGGTGGACGGCCGCCGGCACCCGCCCGGACTTCGACGCCGTCACCGGGATCAGCAGCGGGGCCCTGATCGCCACGTATGCGTACCTCGGGCCCAAGTACGACGGCAAGATGGCCGCCGCCTTCACCAACCTGTCCCGCCAGGACGTGTTCCAATTCCGGCCGGTCCGGGGGGCCATCCGGGGCGACGGGCTGGCCACCGCCGAGCCACTGGCGGAACTCATCGCCCGGGAACTCGACCCGGCCGCGATGGAGGACTTCCGGGCCGCCCACCGGTGCGGCCGGCGGCTGTTCGTGGCCACCATCAACGTCACCACCCACCGCCCGGCGATCTGGGACCTCGGGGCCATCGCCTGCTCCGGCCGGCCGGACGCCGACGCCCTGGTCCGCAAGGTTCTCCTGGCCGCCTGCTCGATCCCGGTGTATTCGCCGCCGGTCCCGTTCGAGGTCGAGGTGGACGGGGTGCGGTACACCGAGCTGCACGCCGACGCCGGCGGGGTGGTGCAGGCGTTCATCCGGACGGCGAACGGGTTGACCGCCGGGTCGGACGTGTACGTCATCACCGCCGGCAAGGTGTGGCGGGACCCGATCGACAAGACGACCCGGACGCTGGCGACGGTCGGGCTGTCGATCTCGAACGCCCTGCACGCCATCTACCGCGCGGAACTCTACCGGGTTCACGCCGAGGCGACCGCGGCCGGTGCCACGTTCAACCTGGTCGCCCTGCCGGCCGAGGTGGAGGTGAACCCGCAGAGCGTCGCGTTCGACAAGGACGAGTTGCGGATGCTCTACGGCGTGGGTTACGGGTCGGCGGTCGGCGGCATCCCGTGGCGGCACACCCCGCCCGGGGCCGCCCACGGGGAGGAGACGGTCCCCCGGACCGGGCTGGACTTCGTCACCCGCTGACGGGCCCGTCAGACCTTCTTGTACTTGACCGTCATCCCGTCCCGGGTCAGCTCCAGCTCGGTCGCCGTCACCTTGACCTTGCCGGTCGAGGTCTGGCCGTTGACCGTCATCTCCAGGTCGTCCCCGTTCACCCGGTAGGTGCCCGCGACCGACTGCCCGAACAGGGTCATGGTGGCCTTCCCGTCCTTGGTGAACTCGACCCCCGCTTTGGTGCCGCTCGCGTCGGCCTCCCACTTACCGACGATCCGGCTCTGGGGGCTGGTCCCGCAGGCCGGGAGGAGCAGGGCCGCGCAGGCGACCGCGACGAAGCCGACCGTCCGCCTCATGGTACGCCGCCGGGGTTTTCGGGGTCCGCGGGACGGCCGGTGCCGCCCGTCCGGGGAAGCGTAGTTCACGAACGACCGTTCGTTCCCCGGAGGCGGTATTCCGGACCGGCCGCATTTTTCCGCCGACACTCCGTCCCGGTCGGCGGTCGGTAAAACGGGAGGGGTATAGCCCCCGCGGCCGCCCCGCCCGGAGCCGACGTTGGCCGAACCCATTTCCCCGGCCGTAGTGTACGCCGCCCGGCTGGCCGCCCGCCGGGCCGAGGCCGACGCCCTCCGCACCCGACTCGGCCGGCTCAGCCTCCTCCGGCTCGCGGCCTTCCTCGTCGGGCTCGTCGTTGCCGTGCTCGGCTACGCGACGGACGCCTTCTCGCCGGCCTGGGCTCTCGTCCCAGCCGTCGCCTTCTTCGGGCTGGTCGTCCGGTTCGAGCTGACCCGCGGCGGGCTGGCCCGGGCCGAGCGGGCGGCCCGGTTCTACGCCGGCGGGCTCCTCCGGCTGGATGGCAAACCGAGTGGCGGCGACGACGGCTCGCGGTACGCCGACGACGCCCACCCCTACGCGGCCGACCTCGACCTGTTCGGCCCGGGGTCCGTGTTCGAGCGGCTCAACGCCTGCCGGACCCGGGCCGGGGAGGATACCCTGGCCGGATGGCTGCGGGCCCCGGCCGGGCCGGAGGAAGTCGCCGCCCGGCAGGCCGCCGTCCGCGACTTTTCGCCCCGGCTCGACCTCCGCGAAGGGCTGGCGGTCGCCGGGGCCGACGTACCGGGGGCGGTCGACTACGCGAAGCTGGCCGACTGGGGCCGGCGGCCGGCCGAGCCGGTGGCAGCCTGGAAGGGGTCGGCGGTCGAGGCTCTCGGGTGGGCCAACGTTTTCGCCTGGATCGGCTGGCTGGCCGTCGGGACCGGCGTGGTGCCGGTACTCGCGTTCGGGCTGCTGTCGGCGGCGGTGGCGGTGCCCTTACTCGGGTGGTCGCGGCGGGTGCTGACCCCGATCGAGCGGGCCGAGCGGGACCTGGCCCTGCTCGAAACGGTGCTGGCCCGGTTCGAGCGGGAGGCGGTGGCGGCCCCGCGGCTGCGTGACCTCCAGGCCGCGATGCGGGCCGACGGGCTGTCCGCGGCGGCCCAGCTCCGTGACCTCGGCCGGCTGGTCGGGTGGTTCAACGCCCGGCGGAACGCGATGTTCATCCCCATCGCGGTCCTGCGGCTGTGGGACGTGCGGTTCGCGTTCAAGCTGGAGCGGTGGCGGGCCCGGTCCGGGCCGCGGGTGGCCGATTGGCTGCGGGCGGTCGGCGAGGCCGAGGCGCTGGGGTCGCTGGCGGGGTTCGCCTACGAGAACCCGGCCGACGTGTTCCCGGATGTGATCGAAGGGAAGACCCCTCCCCCCGGCCCCCTGCCCCCGACGGCGAGGGGGACGAAGGAAGAACCCCACCCCCTAACCCCCTCCCCCGCGGGGGGAGGGGGGACCGGAAATCAGGCGGCCGGTCTTGTTCCCCCTCCCCCCGCGGGGGAGGGGGTTAGGGGGTGGGGTCTCCCGGTCTTCGACGCTGTCGGCCTCGGCCACCCGCTCCTGTCGGCCACCGCCTGCGTCCGGAACGACGTGACGCTCGACGGCGACGGCCCGCGGGTGCTCTTGGTCAGCGGGTCGAACATGTCCGGCAAGAGCACCCTCCTGCGGGCCGTGGGCGTGAACGTCGTCCTCGCCCTGGCCGGCGGGGTGGTCCGGGCCGGGCGGCTGACGCTCACCCCGTTCGCCGTCGGGGCGACGATGCGGGTGCAGGACTCGCTCCAGGCCGGGCGGTCGCGGTTCTTCGCCGAGGTCCGCAAGGTCCGCGACCTGTTGGACGTGGCGACGGTGAACGACCCGCCGCTCCTGTTCCTGCTCGACGAGCTGTTCGCCGGGACGAACTCGGCCGACCGGGTGGCCGGGGCCGAGGGCGTCGTCCGGGCCCTGCTCGACGCCGGGGCGGTCGGCCTGCTGACCACCCACGACCTGTCCGTCACCGAGGTCGCCGGCCGGCTCGGCGGGCGGGCCGCGAACGTCCACTTCCGCGACGGGCTGGCCGGCGGCGAACTCAGTTTCGACTACCTCATGCGGCCGGGGGTGGTCCCGCACGGCAACGGACTGGCCCTGATGCGGGCCGTCGGACTCCGCGTTTAGGTCCTGCCTGACAAGGCGGCTTCGACCCGCTTCAGGTACAGCCGGATCATCGCCACATGCACTACGGCCAGGTAGCTGACGGCC
>JAIEQO010000202.1 GCA_019747655.1 Gemmataceae bacterium
GATCGTCTCGTCCCCGTCCTTGACGTGGGTGACCCGCTTGGCCTCCATCCGGACGCTGGCGTAGAACTTCAGGGCCAAGCCGCCCGTCGTCGTGTTCGGGTCGCCGTACATCACCCCGATCTTCTGTCGAATCTGGTTGATGAACAACAGGCAGGTCTTGCTCTTGTTGACCGTCGGGCTGAGGATGCGGAGGGCCTGGCTCATCAGCCGGGCCTGGAGCCCGACCTTGGTGTCCCCGATCTCGCTCTCCTGAATCTCGTTCTTCGGGACGAGGGCGGCCACCGAGTCGATGACCACGATGTCGACGGCGTTCGACTTGATGAGCATCTCGGCGATCCGCAGCCCCTCCTCGCCGTAGCCGGGCTGGCTGACCAACAGGGCTTCGAGATCGACCCCCAGCCGCTTCGCCCAGCTCGGGTCGAGGGCGTGCTCGGCGTCGATGAACGCGGCCACCCCGCCGGCCTTCTGGGCCTGGGCGATGGTGTGCAGGGCGACCGTCGTCTTGCCGCTCGCCTCGGCCCCGTAGATCTCGACCACCCGGCCCCGGGGGAGGCCCTTCCCGCCGAGGGCGATGTCCAGGCTGAGCGACCCGGTCGAGATGCACTCGACGTCCTGCCCGCCCATGTCCCCGAGGGTCATGATCGACCCCTTGCCGAACTCCTTCTCGATCGCCGCCAGGGCGGTCTTCAGCTCCTTGTTCTCCTTCCCGGTGTCCCTGTCCTTCCCGTCCTTCGGCTCCTTCGCCATCGCAGCCCCCCGTTTCTATGACCCGTGCCCACACCCCGGGCCGCCCGCCCCCGGCTCGGGGGTTGGGGAGGTGGTTGCGGGGTGATGGGCCCGAGTTTACCCCGCCGCGGGGGGCGGGGGGAGGTCAGTAGGCGGGAATGACTTCGGGAACGACGAGGTCCGAATGACCCACCAACTCGGGGAATGACCAATTTCTAATGACCCACCAATGACGAAGGGAAGACACCAGGACCCATCACGGGCCGGCCTCTTCCCTTCGTCATTGGTGGGTCATTCGGAATTCGTCATTCGCCCGGCCGGATGGCCCCGGCCGGGGCCGGCCGGTAGCATGGCCGGGCCGCCTCGATCCGACCGGGACCGCCGCCATGACCCCCGCCCCCGAGCCGCCGGGCAGTCCCGCGCCCGACCCGGCCGCCGCCCACCACCGGCCGCGGAGGCGGGTCCTGTTGGCCCTCCCGGCGGTGGCGTCGGTCCTGGTGATCGCCGCGGCCGGGTGGTTCCTGCTCCGGGAACTCGCCCCGGTCCTCCGGCCGCTCTTGACCGCGGTGTTCCTGGCCTACGCCCTGATGCCGTACCACAGCCGGCTGCGGAAGCGGATGCCGGGGGTGGTGTCGCTGGTGCTCCTGGCCGTGGTGACGGCCGGGGTGCTGGTCGGGCTGGCCCTGGTCGTGTCGGCCAGCGTGGTCGGGCTGAGCGAGGAGCTGCCGGACCTGGAGAAGCGGGCGGTCGTGCTCGCCGACCGGGGGGAGGAGGTACTCGCGGCCCAGGCCCCGTGGCTGGTGGCCAAGCCGGAGGACGGGCGGAAGCTGGAGGAGCGGCTGGCGGCGGCGGCCGGGCGGGCGGCCCGGCCGCTGTTGAACGCGGCGGCCGAGGCCCTGGCCGAGGCGGCGGTGGTCGGGCTGTACCTGCTGTTCCTGCTGCTGACGGCGGCCGGGGCGCCGGACCGGGTGCGGCGGGCGTACTCCCCGGCCCGGGCGGAGGAAATCCTGCAGGTGGCCGGGGAGGTGAACGCGGCGGTGGTCAGCTACGTGCGGGCCAAGGTGGTGTCGAGCCTGCTGCTGGCCGTCCCGGTCGCCCTGGTACTGGCCGGGTTCGGGGTAAGGTTCGCCGTCCTGTGGGGGGTGCTGACCTTCTTGTGCAACTTCATCCCGTACCTGGGGAGCGTGGTGGCGTACTCGCTGCCGGTCGGGTTCGCGGTCCTGCAACTGGAGCCGGGGTGGCGGCCGGTGGCGGTCGCGGCGGTGGTGCTCGGCTGCCACCTCGGGTCGGCGTCGGTGGTCGAGCCGCTGGTCCTCGGCCGGGCGGTGGGCCTGAGCCCGCTGGTGATCCTGGTGTCGCTCGGGTTCTGGGGCCTGCTGTGGGGCGTCCCGGGGATGTTCCTGGCCGTGCCGCTCACCGTGGTGGGGGTGATCGTGATGGGGCACTTCCCGGCCACCCGGCCGGTAGCGAAGCTGTTGAGTGAGGGGTGAGGGATTTGGCGAGCGGGGGCGTGAGCCCCCCGGTTGGGACGGCGAACCCCGAGCGTGAGCGAGGGGGTGCGGTCGCCCGCCCCATGACGGTCGCGGTTCGCCGAACACCATCAGGGGGCTCACGCCCCCCGCTCGCCGAGTCGTTACTTCGTCCCGGTCAGCTCGTCGGCCAGCCCGGGGGCGTCGTACACCTTCCGCAGGGCCTCGACGATGGCCCGGCTGTCGACCGACACGGCCCGGGCGATCTTGTCGTCGAAGGTGAAGTCCAGGACCAGCGACTGGATGTTCCCGTCGAAGATCAGCCCGACCACCTCGCCCTTCTGGTTGACCACCGGGCTGCCCGAGTTCCCGCCGATGATGTCGGCCGTGCAGACGAAGTTGAACGGGGTGGACAGGTCGAGCTTGCCCTTCCGCTCCTCCCACCGCCTGGGCAGCTCGAACGGGCCCTTGTTCCCCTGGGCGGCCGACCGCTGGTACAGCCCCTCGAGGGTGGTGTACGGGGGGACCGGCTGGCCGTTCTCGGTGTACCCCTTGACCGCCCCGAACGCCAGCCGGAGGGTGAAGGTGGCGTCCGGGTAGACCTTGTCCCCGTCCATCGCGTACCGGGCCTTGGCCAGGGCGGCGTGGGCCTGCCGCTTCGGCTCCTCGACCTCGTTCTCGGTCCGCTTGCGGATCGCCCGGCTCGGGCCGTCCACGAGGCGGGCCAGCTCGATCAGCGGGTCCTTGGCGGCGTCGACGGCGGCCTTCCCGCCCTCGAACAGCTTCTTGCGGAACTCCACGTCCCGGACCTTGGTGTTGTTGATTAGCTCGAACGCCCGGTCCTGGGGCGACTTGCCGTCGAGCACCTTCTTGACCAGCTCACTGTCCGGCCCGAGGCTGGTGGCCAGGAAGGTCATGCTGTCGGCCAGCTTGGCGGCCTCCAGGTCCTCGTAGATTGGCTCGTCGGAGAAGAGCTGGAACTTGAGCGGTTCGAGCCGGGCGTCGGCGAACTCCCGGAGCCGATCGCCGCTCGGCTTGGGCAGCTCCTCGCCGGCCCGCAGGAGGGTGCGGGCGATCCCGAACGAGGCGGCGTTGAACCCGCCGGCCCCTTCGAGCAGGGCGGCCTCCTTGGCGATCTCGGCCCGGACCTTCTCGGCCTTCTCGATCGCGGCGAACGCCCCGGCCGCCGCCTCCAGCATCTTGTTCTCGTCCGAGTCGGTGAGGCTCTGCTTGGCCCGGCGGTCGGCGATGAACTTCTTGAGCCGCTCCTCGTCGGCCACCTTCCGGCCCATCAGCTCGGGGTCGAGGAGCCCGGCCAGCCCGCCGATCCGGGCCTTCCGGCTGTTCTGGAAGCCGAACAACTCGTCCTCGGCCCGCTGCATGTTCCGCTCGCTCCGGTTGCCCCAGGCGGTCAGCAGGACCTCCAGCCGGTTCAGCCGCTGGAGCAGGTACGGGTAGCCGAGGTCGCGGAGGTACTTGAGTTCGGCGACGGTGTTCTGGCGGTTGGTCCGGCCGGGGTGCCCGGAGACGAACACGAGTTCCCCCTCCTTCGTCCCGGCCGGGCTCCACTTGAGGTAGTGCTCGGTCTTGACCGGCTGGTCGTTCTCGTACACCCGGAAGAAGCACATGTCGAGGTCGTACCGGGGGTACTCGAAGTTGTCCGGGTCGCCGCCGAAGAAGGCGATCTGCTTCTCCGGGGCGAACACCAGCCGGATGTCGGTGTACCGCTTGAACGTGTACAGGTGATATTGACCGCCGGCGTAGAGCGTGACCACGTCGGCCCGGATCTTCTTGTCCTTGTCGGTCCCGGCCGCCTCGATCTCGGCGATCTTGGCCTGCCGGGCCTTGAAGGCGTCGGCCGGGCTCATGTCCGGCTTGACGGCCGCGTTGACCTCGGCGGTGACGTCCTTGATCCCCCGGAGGACGTTCAGCTCCAGGGCCTTGCACTTGATCTCCTGGTCGCGGGTCTTGGCGTGGAACCCGTCCCGGAGGTAGTTGGTCTTCTCGTCGGACAGCTTGGCCAGGTCGTCGGCCCCGACGTGGTGGTTGGTCATGACCAGCCCGTCCGGGGAGACGAACGACCCGGACCCGCCGGAGTTGAACCGGACGGACGACAGGCGGATGTGGTCGAGCCACTCCTGGGTCGGCTCGAACCCGAACCGCTCCTTGAGCTGGAGCTTGGGCGGGTTGTTGAACAGCCACATCCCTTCGTCGCCGAAGGTCGGGGTGGGGGTCATGAGGAGTCCCAGCAGGGCGGCCCCGGCCGCCGGGGCGGGTAAGCGACGGATCATCGGCAGCTCTCCGACGTGGCCCGGCCGGTCGGCCGGTGGACGGTCGTTGTAGCCGGCCGGCCGGGGATCGGCCGGGGGGCAGGCGGCCGAGGTTTCGCCCGCCGGGCGGGCGGATTACAATCCCGGTGGGCCGGTGGGTGTCGGAGGGGTCGGAGGGGTCGCCCGGATGGAATACGACCTGATCCGATTGTTCGAGCACCCGGTGTACTTTGCCGACTTTGTCGCCCCGACCATCGTGACGTTTGAGGAGGGCGAGGCCGCCCGGCGGACGGTCGGGGTCGAGTGGCGGCTGGCGGCCGGGGACGCGGTGAACCGGTCCGAACTCATCCTGACGTGGGACCTGGACGCCCTCCGGGCGGTTCACCCGCTGATCGACCGCCACCTCGCCAGCGTCCGGGAGCGGGACGAGAACCGGGCGCGGCGGACGGAGGTGGCCGCGGTCGTCGCGGTCGCGGTGATGTCCCTGGTCGAGCCGGCAACGAGGTTTACCCGGGTCGCCGAAACCGGCAGTCGACACGACTACTTCCTCAACGGCACCAAAGACGAGATGATCGAGGTCGCCGGGTTGTGGGAGGGCGGGCTGCCGGGGCTGTTCGAGGAGAAGCGGCGGCAGAGCGACGGGAACCCGGGCCGCCGCCGGTGGGTAAGCGTGACCGTGTTCCGAGAGGCGACACGTAACCGGACGGAGGGCCTCCACCCGTGAAGTTTTCGATCACCCCCGAGTACGGGGAACTGGCCTTGAACTCGTCGAACGACATCATCCGGTACGACTCCCGGTGGGTGATGGGGGAGTACGAGGAGGCGGCCGCCCACGCCCGGCGGGCCGGGTTCGCCCGGGCCGAGATGGGCCGCATGACCCTGGCCGCCGGGCTGCCGGTCCGGGCCGCCGCCGACTGGCTGTCGGCGGCCGGGTGCTTCGTCTGGGCGATCGATTCGGCCCGGGTGCGGGACTGGCTGGGGCGGGCCCAGCGGATGGAGCAGCAGGGGAAGATTCCCCCGGACCACCTCTACATCTTCCGCGCCCTCCGCGAACGGGAAGCCGAACTCGCCGCCCTTGAGGGACGACTCGCGGAGTTCGACGCCGAGTACGCCCGGCGGGCCGCAGGCGGGGACGACCGGGCGGTCCTCGGCTGGCTCCTCGAACAGGTCCGTGACCTGCCCGGCCTCCCCGCGCTGCACAGCCGGATTGCCCTCCACGCCGAGCGGCTCGGGCAACCCGACCTCGCCCGGGAGCACCGCGACTGGGCCGCCGTGTTCGAGGCCGACGGCCCGACCCCTGTGGAGTCCACCCCCCAGCCGACCTCCAACGGCCACCCCCGCCCGGCGGACGTTCCCGCGGCCGGTCCCGCCTGACTCCGTCCGCCCGGGCTTTCGCTCACGGCCGGTTCGCCGTACCATCAGCGGCATTCCACGGATCGGACCACCCCGGCCCACGGACGGCCCCATGCGCGACCGACCCCTGTTCGACCTATTCGCCGCCTCCTGGCTCGTCCTCTTCCTGGAACTGGCGTGCATCCGGTGGTTCCCGGCCCACGTCATGTTCCTGACGTTCTTCACCAACATCGTCCTGCTGGCCGGGTTCGTCGGCCTGTCGGTCGGCTGCCTCGCGGCCCGGTCTCCGAAGCGATACCTCGACCACACCCCCTGTTGGCTGGCGGTCGCGGTCGGGGCCGGGCTCCTCGTCGAGCAGTTCCGCGGGAAGCTCCTGAAGTACCTGGCCGTCGGCGACCGGACCGACCCGGACGTGGTCTTCTTCGGGGCCGAGGCCGGCGACCAGCTCACCGCCCTGCCGTTCCGGCTGCCGGTCGAGGTGGTGGCCGGGGCGTTCTTCCTGCTCATCGCCGTCCTGCACGTCGGCCCCGGGCAGGAACTCGGCCGGGCGTTCAACCGCGTCCCGGGCCGGTCCCGGGCGTACACCGCCAACCTGCTCGGCAGCCTGGCCGGGATCGGCTCGTTCGCTCTCTGCTCGCACCTGCAACTGCCGCCGGTGGTGTGGTTCGCCCTCGTCGCGGCCGGCGTCGCCCACTTCCTGTGGTGGCGGCCCGGGCTCGACCCCCGCCGGCCGTCGCTCGTCGCCCCGTTCGGGCTGCTCGCCGCCGGGGTGCTGCTGACCGTGCCGACCTCCGGATTCGTCCCGCTCAAGGGCCGGGAGACGACGTGGTCGCCGTACTACCGGGTCGATGTCGATCCCCGGCACCGGCTGCTCGACACCAACCTCGTCAGTCATCAGGTGATGGACCCGCGGGACCGGCTGCCGCACGTCCGGCACGCCCAGTACGCCGTCCCGTACCTCCTCCAGCGCGACGTAACAAACCCCGACGGCGGCCCGGCGTGGCCGGCCTTCCGGCGGGTGCTGGTGATCGGGGCCGGGACCGGCAACGACGTGGCCCGCGCCCTGTCGTGGCTGCCGGCCGACGCCCGGGTCGACGCCGTCGAGATCGACCCGGTCATCCACCGCACGGGAGTTGAGCAACACCCCGACCGGCCCTACGCCGACCCGCGGGTGACGGTCCACCTGAACGACGGGCGGAACTTCCTCCGGTCGGCCCCGGCCGGGGAGTACGACCTCGTCGTCTTCGCCCTGGTCGATTCGCTCGTGCTGCACTCCGGCTACTCGAACCTCCGGCTGGAAAGCTACCTGTTCACCGTCGAGGCGTTCCGGGACGCCCGGCGGGTGCTGAAGCCGACCGGCCTCTGCGCCGTGTCGAACTACTTCCGCCACGGCTGGCTGATCGCCAGGGTCCGTGCCGAACTACGCACGGCGTTCGGGGCCGACCCGCTGACGTTCGTGACCGACCAGGCCCCGGCCGAGGCCGTCCGCCTCGACGACACCGCCCCGGACGCCTTCACCCTGTTCCTGGCCGGGGCGGAAGACATCCTGGACCCGGTCCGGCGGGCGTTCGCGGCCAACGGCAACCGGTACTGGGTGCCCGGCGACCGGGCGTCCGACCCGGCGAGCCCGGTCGAGCGGTTCGGGCCGGCCGAGCCGCCGCCCTTACCGCCGCCGGCCGCCGAGCCGCCGAAGCGGGCCTGGACGCACCCGGCCTGGGTGTCGCTCCGGCTGGCCCGGGTGGACGACCTCGGGTCGCTCCCGGTGGCCACCGACGACTGGCCGTTTCTGTACGTCCGCGAGCCGGCCGTCCCGCTGGTGACGTGGCGGGGCGTCGGGCTGATGGTCGGGCTGTCGCTGTTGCTGTGGTGGGCCTACCGGCCGCGGGAGGTGGGTATTGAGTCATCCGCCCCGCCCGACTGGGGCTTGGCCGCCCGGAGCTTCTTCCTCGGGGCCGGGTTCATGCTGGTCGAAGCGAAAGCCGTGGTTCACATGGCGTTGCTTTTCGGCAGCACCTGGGTTGTCAACACGGTCGTCTTCGCCGCGATTTTGGGGATGAGCCTGGCCGGGAATCTTTTCGCCGGGTGGACCAGGCCCCGACGGCTGGAGCCGTACTACCTGGGGCTGTTCCTCGCCCTCGGGGTCGGGCTGGCGGTCCCGCTCGAGACGTTCCTGGGGCTCGACCGGTGGGCCCAGGTGGCCGGGGCGTGCGCATTAGTCTTTGCCCCGGTGGCGTTTGCGGGGGTGGTCTTCGCCACCAGCTTCGGCCGGTCCGCCCGCCCGGACCGGGTGTTCGGGGCGAACGTGGCCGGGGCCCTCGTCGGCGGGCTGGCCGAGAACGCCTCGGTCGTCCTCGGCTTCCAGTACCTGTTGTGCGTGGCCGGGGGCTTTTACCTCTTGTCGGCCGCCTTCGGGAATAGGACACTGCCGGACAAGCGGGCAGCCGAGGGCGTATAATGTCGACAACGGGGACGGGCGGCCCGCCCGCCCCCGCACGTCGATCCGGCGGCAGTTATGGTCGGACGGCCGAAATCGCCGGTCTTGCCACAAAACCGACCAGCCGGCCGGCGGATTCGTGCGTTCGGCCCGGCCGCCCGGCACCGCGTTTGTACGTCCGAACCCCGTCACCCGTCGGCCCGGTGGCACAGGCATTCCTGCCTGTGCAACGAAAGCACAGGCAGGAATGCCTGTGCCACCAGGACCGGGCGTGTCCTGACGACCGCCTCGAACCCCCGTGTCCCGTTGAAGCCTCCGCCCGACCCGCTTGACCGGGTCGGGTGCCTTCCGAGGGCGTTGCGATGCCGGAGCTGAACAGCGAGGACGAGCCCGAACCGATTGGCGGCGGGCCGCGACGGCGGGGGCGGACCATCCCCCCCGGCGTGGCGGTCCGGACCGGGCGGGAAACCCTGTCGGTCGAGCTGGCCCTGACGATCTTCCGCCAGATGGTCCGGACCCGGGCCCTGGAAGACCGCAGCATCAAGATGTCCAAGTCGGGCGAGGCGTACTTCTGGATCGGCGGGCCCGGGGAAGAAGCCACCAACGTCTGCCTCGGGCTGCAAGTCCACAAGGGCCACGGCCCGGCCTACGACTACCTCCACCTCCACTACCGCAACGCCGGGGTCATGTTGGGCATGGGCATGTCCATGCTCGACCACGTCCGGCAGTTGGGCATGCGGCGGACCGACCCGCACTCGATGGGTCGGAACTTCGTCGGGCACTACTGCATCCCGAAGTGGAACGTCGTCCCGGTCACGAGCGTGATCGAGGTGCAGTTTGCGATGGCCCCGGGGACGGCCCTGGTCCAGAAGCGGTTCGGCGGGGAGGGGATCACGGTCGTCGTCGGCGGCGAAGCCGGGACGGCCGAGGGCGACTTCGACTCGTGCCTGAACTGGAGCACCCGGCCGGGGAACGAGCTGCCGGTGCTGATGCTGGTGACGAACAACCGGTTCGGCATCTCGACCGACCTGCACACGGTCCACGTCAACCGGCCGGTGGCCGACCGCGGCATCCCCTACGGCATCCGGGCCGAGACGGTCGACGGGAACGACCCGATCGCCGTCTGGCACGGGATCGCCCGGGCGATGCGGTACTGCCGGGACGAGCGGCGGCCGTTCCTGTTGGAAACGATGGTCAGCCGGCTCAACGGCCACTCGTCGTCGAGCGGGGCGATGCGGGACCCGGCCGAGGCCGACCCGCTGGCCGCGTTCGAGCGGCGGCTGGTGGACGAGGGGGCGATCGACGAGGCGGGTGTTCAGGCGATGAAGGACGACGCCAAGGCCGAGGCCGACGCGGCGGTGGTCGAGGCGATGGCCGAGCCGCAGCCCACGCCCGCCGACGTGCGGCGGTTCACGTATGCGGATAGCGAGGTCGACGCGGTCTACCCCGGGGATTACACGGGACTGCCGGGCCGGCGGTAAACTCCTTACCCAGGGCTCACGCCCTGGGCTACTGGCTGTCGTCCCTTCGGGACTCCAACATCCGGAGCCGCGGAGCGGCGACAGATCGTAGCCCAGGGCGTGAGCCCTGGGTCGGTTGGGTGACGATGGCCACACTCGTCCAAGCGGTCCGGCTGGCCCTCCACTACGGCGAGGAGTACCTCGGCGTCACCGACGTGTTCGGCGAGGACGTGGGGCCGCCGCTCGGGGGCGTGTTCACCGCCACCCAGGGCCTCCGCACCGCCTGGAACTCGCCGCTGGACGAGCGCGGCATCCTCGGCACGGCGATGGGCATCGCCTACGCCGGCGGCCGGCCGGTGTGCGAGATCCAGTTCGCCGACTACGCCTTCAACGTGATCGACGTGATGAAGGTGGCCGGGAACCAGCGGTGGGCGTCGGCCGGCGGCTACCCGATGCCGATCGTCGTCATGACCCCGACCGGGGCCGGCATCCGCGGCAGCCTGTACCACTCCCACAGCTTCGAGAGCTGGGCCAGCCGGCTGCCCGGGTGGAAGGTGGTGTTGCCGTCCAACCCGCTCGACGCCTACGGGCTGACCATCGCGGCGATCAAGGACCCGAACCCGGTGATGCTGCTGTTGCCCAAGGCCCTGATGCGGGTCAAGGGGGACCGACCCTTGCCGGGCGAGCCGGCCGACCCGGACGAGCTGTCGAAGATGATCGACGCCCCGGTCGGGGCGGACCGTGCCGGGTGGAAGCCGCGGTGGCCGGACCTGCCGGAGTACGTCGTCCCGATCGGGTCGGCGAACCGGGTCCGGGAGGGCGAGGCGGCCACGGTCGTCAGCTACGGGCGGACGCTGCCCTTGTGCGCCGCCGCGGCTGACGAGTTGAGCAAGCAGGGCCACACGTTCGACGTGATCGACCTGCGGAGCATCTTCCCCTACGACTGGGACCTGATCTCACAGAGCATCGCCAAGACCGGCCGGCTGCTGGTGGTGAACGAGGACACGGAGGTGACGAACTTCGCCGAGCACCTGATCCGGCGGGCGGTGGACGAGCACTTCTACGACCTGCTCGTCCGCCCCCGGGCCCTGATGGGCGACCACATCCCGGGGATCGGGATGAACCAGGTGTACGAGACGAACAGCGTGCCGCAGTCCTATCACATCCGGGACGCGATGCGGGACATCGCGGCCGAAGCCGCCTGAGCGGGGTTCCGATGGAGTTTCCGCTGCCGCCGGTCGGCGAGGGGCTGATCGAGGTCGAGCTGGTCCGCTGGCTGGTCAAGCCGGGCGAGGCCGTCGG
>JAIEQO010000934.1 GCA_019747655.1 Gemmataceae bacterium
CCGTCGGGCTGACACACCGACGGTGATCGGCACCGTCGGGCTGACACACCGACGGTGATCGGCACCGTCGGGCTGACGCCCCGACGCTCACCCATTACTCCCGTCTCAGCGCCGGGATCACCGGCACCCGCAGCACCCCGGCGGTGGCCGCCGCGGTCACACCCAGCCCGACCGCCAGCACCAGCCCGAGCAGGCCGAGCAGCCGGCCCCAGGGCACGGCCGCCCTGCCGGCCACGTGCGGGGCCACCGACAGCCCGGCCGCCGCCACGCCCACGGCCAGTCCGACCAGCAGCACGAACGCGTTCTCCGCGAGGACGAGGAACTGCACCGCCCGCGGCCGGTAGCCGACCGCACGCAACAGGGCCAATTCGCCGACCCGCTCCCAGACACCTCGCAGCACCACCACCGCCAGGCCCAGCACGCCGAGCAACAGCCCGAACCCGCCGAGCAACTGGAAGGTGGACAGGTACGCCCCGATGACGGCCTGATAGGCCGCCACCTTCTCGCGGGTGGGGGTGACGACCAGGCCGTTCTCCCGCAACCCGACCCGCAGGGCCTTACTGATGTCGGCCTCGGCCCCCGGCGGCGTCCGGACCAGGAACACCCGATACCCGTCGGCCTTCGGGAACAGGCGGAGGAAGTGGGCGTCGGCCATCAGCAACTCGCTCTGGAACGGGCTGTCGGCCAGCGTCCCGACGATTCGGAGTTTCACCTCAGCCCCGGCGTCGTCGGTCAGTGTGACCTCGCCGCCCACGCCGGTCTTGAGCATCCAGACGGCCGTGTTGTTCTCGGCGAACACCGGCACCGCCCCGCCGGGGTACTCCTTTTTCAACAGCAGCCACGGGTTCGCCTTCTCCTCGGGTGTGGCGGCCTCGGTCTGATAGAACTGGAACCCGCCGCGGTTGATGAGCGAGTCGGGGACGCCGAGGACCCGCGGCCGGGCGGCCTGGAACAGGTTCAGGCAACTGGCGTCGTCGCCCGGCCGGAGCCGTAATGGGACCACGTCACCCGGCTTCAGGTCGTTCAGGTCGGCCACGGCCTTCTGGTAGCGGGGGTCGTCGGTGGACCGGCCGTAGGCCCGGACGAGCCGGTCGTCGAGGTCGGTCCGGCCCGGGCCGGCGTCGAACGGCTGGTAGACCGGCACGTCCACCTCGGCGAGGAGGTTGAACCCGCCGCTGCCGCCGGCCACATCGCCGAAGTCCCGGCTCGGCTCCCGGCGGAAGCTCTCGACGGCCACCAGCAGGAACGCCGCCGCGGCCAAGAGCGCCGCCGTCAAAAGGCTGCGGGCCGGGTTGCGGGCGGCGTTGCGGCTGCCGAGCCGGGCCAGGGCCGGGGTCCCCCGGCCGGTGACGGCCCGGTGCCGCGATCGCTTCATCCAGCCCCACAGGGCGGCCAGCCCGGCGATCAGCAGAAGGGCACCGCCGCCGAAAAAGGTCATGGCCCGGAAGTCGGGGTTGGCCACCGCCCGGCCGGACACGATCAGCCCGACGCCGAGCAGGACGCAGAGCCCGATCAGCAGCCCGACCCACCGCCCGGGGCCGCCGGTGCCCGAGACCGGTACGGCGGTCTCGCCCCGGAGCAGGGCCGGCGGTGACACCTTCACCAGCCCCCGGACACCGAACCAGAGGGCCACCAGCGCCATCACCACCGCCGCCCCGAAGCCGATGGCGAAGCTCGTCGGCGTGGCGTGCGGCCGGAGGAACGCCCCGACCTCCCGGTCCGGCCACAACTCCAGGAGCACCCGCAACAGCAGCTCGTTGTACCACACCCCGGCCACCAGCCCGACCGCCGCCCCGACGACGGCCAGGACAAGCCCCTCGGCCAGCACCAGCCGGCGGACCTGGCGGACGGAGTAGCCCGCGGCCAGGAGCAGCCCGATTTCCTTCGCCCGCCGGTCGAGCGACAGCCGGAACAGGAGGCCCACGAGCATCAGGGCGGCGGCGATCAGGAACAGGCTGAACCCGAGGAACAGCCCGCCGAAGTCGGTGCCGCCCCGGCTGGCGGTCAGGAGCCGGTCCCGGACCGGCTCGAACACGAACCCGGCGGCCGCCGGGTCGAGGCGCTTCAAGACCGCCGGGCCGAGCCGGTCGGCCAGTTGGTCGGGCGTCTCCCCCGGCCCCGGGGCGACCCGCACCGCCGTGGCCGACCCGTACCGGCTGCCGAACAGCTTCACCCCGGTCGCCGTGTTGACGTAAGCCTTCGGCGTCGCCTTGTACCGCCGCCAGTACGCCTCGTGGACATCGCCGGGCTTGATCTTCTCCTTGACCCGGGCGTTGGTCAGTTGCGGCGGGCGGTCCCAGTCGAAGATGTTGGCGTTCTCGTCGGTGATCCCCTTCACGGGTGGCGTCAGGTCGCGGTCGGCCGCCGGCCCGGCCAGCGGGACGTACCCGCGGAGGGTCAGCGTGGCCGTCCGCACCCGCCCCTCGCCCTCGACCTCCGGGTCGAAGTACTCGACCGTCAGGGGCGTACCGGCCGGCAGCCCCTTGAGCGGCGACTGCGGCCAGTCGGCCAGGACGACCTCGTCGTCCTTCAGTTCCGACACGTCCGGCGGCAGAAACGGCCCGAGCGGCGGGGCGGCCTGTGGATTCAAGGCGGCGACGACCGAGTACGGGATTTCCTTCCCCTCGTGGCGGATGGCGTTGACCAGGTACACCAGCGTCGGCTCGGCCCGCACCCCGAGGTCGGCGGCCGCCGCCTCGACCGCCTTCGCCGTCGCCCCGCCCATCAGCAGCGCCTCCGGCTCGACCGCGACGTACCCCTTCCCCGACCGCGGCACCCGCACCCGTAGCCCATAGTCGTCGAGGTTCAGCCGGTCGCGAAGGGCGGCGGTCAGGTCGGTGGCCGATGCCCCGTCGGACAGGAGGGTGTTGGCCCGGACCGGCGGCCGCCCCCGGCCGCGGGTGTCGGTTTCGAGTGCGTCCGACAAGGCGGCGAGGGGGACGAAGACGTTCAGCGGGGCGGCCGGGTCGGGTGACAGGTTGAAGTCGTTAGCCGGGGCGTCCGGCGGGAGGACGGCCGCCACCGGCAGCGTCAGCCCGGTGGTGACATCGGCCAGCGACCGCTTGGCCAGGAGCGTCCCCCGGGGTAGGTCGGACACGGATTCGAGCCCGATCCGGACCCGGTCGCCGGCCTTCGCCCCGAGCCGGTCGGCGACTCGCTGTGACAGCACCGCTCCGCGGCCGTCGGTCCCGGCCAGCACCGAGGACAACGGGCCACCGCCTGCCCGCTGTGGGTCGAGCCCGATGACCGTGACCCGGCCCAGGTACGGGGCGTCGGGGTCGTCGGTGGCCTTCTGGACCGACCCCGGCAGCACCAGGGCCGGGACCGTCCGCCCGGGGAGGCCGTCGGCCACCGCGGCTCGGACCGGCCGGGGGAATAGTGCCGCCGCGTCGACGCCGTTCAACTGCCGCTCGGCCCGCTTCCGGAGGCTCCCGCGGAGCGAATCGCCGACCAAGAGCGCCCCGGTCAGCACGGCCGATCCGACCGCCACCCCGAGCAGGACGGCGAGGTTGCCCCGCCAGTGGTAGCAGAGATTGCGGACGACCAGGCGGGGGAGGGTGAGCATCGCCGTCTCCCTGGGAGCGCGGCCGTCCCGGCCGCTCGGTGCGGAAGGGCGGCCGGGACGGCCGCGCTCCCAGGAATCAGGTCGCTGGAGCGAGCGTGCCGTCGTTCATCTCCATCCGCCGGGGGAAGCCCCGGGCCAGGTCGCCGCTGTGGGTGACGACGACGAGGACGGTGTTCTCCTGGCGGTGGAGGTCGAGCAGCAGCTCGCCGACCGCCTGGGCGGTCTTCCGGTCGAGGTTCCCGGTCGGCTCGTCGGCCAACAGCAGCGTCGGCTTGAGCACCAGCGCCCGGGCCACCGCGACCCGCTGCCGCTCGCCGCCGGAGAGTTCCGCCGGGCGGTGGTCGAGCCGGCCGGCCAGCCCCACCCGGTCGAGCAGAGCCCGGGCGTAAGCTTCCGTCTCGGCCGCCTTCACCTCGCTGACGAGCGTCGGGACCAGGACGTTCTCCAGGACCGAGCACTGGGGGAGGAGGTGGTGATCCTGGAAGACGAACCCGATCCGGCGGTTGCGGAACGCCGCCAGCTCGGCCTCGGTCAACCCGAACGGGTCGGTCCCGTCGAGCGTCACGCTCCCGGCCGAGGGCCGGTCGAGGGTGCCGAGGATGTGCAGGAGGGTACTCTTGCCCGACCCGGACGGCCCCATCACGGCCAGGGCCTCGCCCCGGGCCAGCTCCAGGTCCACCCCGCGGAGGATCGGCAACGGCCCGGACCGGGCCGCATACTCCTTCGACAGATCGCGGACGAGGAGGGACATGCGGTTTTGTAGGGCCGGTTGTGTCGGCCGGGTGGCGGAAAGGCGGCCGGCACAGCCGGCCCTACGGGATGCGGCCGCCGGTCACGCGCCGTGCAACGCCGCCAGGGCCAACGTCCCCAGGCCGTAGAAGGTATACTCGACATCCGGCCGGTCGTCCCAGAGGCCGCCGCGGAACCCGCCGGGCGGGTGCTCACACGATTCGGCGTAGTCCCGTACCTTCTCCCAGTCGAGCCTGCCCGCGGCCCCGAGTTGGTCCAGGGTCCAGCCGCCGGTGAACGTCGAGAGCAGGTCGGCGGCCGGGATGCGGTCGTTGGCCCGCAAGCCCCCCTCGAACGGCGACGGCAGCCCGGCCAGGAACGCCGCCGTCCCGGCCGCCGCGTCGGTGTCCAGCCCGCCGAGGATTTGCAGCACCCCGACCCCGGCCGCCGTCGGGTTGGTGCCGCTCCGCTTCATGGCCGAGATTTCGACGTACCCGCCGTCGTCCCGCCGCCGGGACCGGACGAACGCCGCCAATCGATCGGGCTCGGGCACCGGCCGGTCGAGCAGTTCCCGGCAGAGCGTGACGAGGAAGCTGGTGTACGTACTGCCGTGCGGTGCCCCGGGCGTCTTGCTGTACCCCCCGTCCGGCGACCGGAACGTTTCGAGCGTGGCCGCCACCCGGTCCCGCCAGTCCGGCGGGGCGTCGGCCAGCACGTCCGGCCCGCCCCCGAGCGGCACGAGGTAGCAGCTCACCACCAGCGAGAAGAAGTCGACCACCCCGGCCGAGCCGGTCAGCTTGGCCCGCAGGAAGTCGCCGGCCTTGCCGCACACGTCCGGGTCAAGCGCCTGCAGGACGGCCAGCGACCGGAGTGCGAACCCGGTGTAGTACAGGTCCGACGGGCCCTCCCGGCCGGGGAACCCGCCGTCCGGCCGCTGGCACGAGCGGACGTACTCGGCGTGCTTGGCCCGCACGTCGTCCGGCAGCCGCTCGATCCCGTCGAGCAGCCGGTTGGTCAGCCGGGTGAGGTAGGGTTCGTCGGTCATCCGGAGACCTGGGCTTCGAGCTTGGCCCGGATGTCGGCGGGGATTTCGGCCGACTCCAGCCCGCCGCCGGCCGCCTCCCGGCAGCACACGGCCGTGATCCGGCCGACGGCCACCGCCTCGCCCCGCTGGTTGGTGAACGGGAACCGGTACGACACCGACTTCCGCCCGACCCGCTCGACCTCGACCCCGATCGTCAGCACGTCCTCGAACCGGGCCGGGCGGGCGTACTCGCACCCGACCGACACCCGCGGGAACCCCCACTTCACCCCGCCCCGCTCGAACATCACCGACGACCCGAGGGAGTGCAGGAAGTCGGTCTCGGCCGCCTCCATGCACCGGAAGAAGTGGGAGAAGTGCATGATCCCGGCCATGTCGGTGTCGCCGAACTCGACCCGGCGGGTGGTTTGGAACATTGCGGACTGCGGATTTCGGAATGCGGAATCGAAGGCCGGGGCCACACGGTTCAGGATACGCGGTCGGGGCGGCGGGTCAGGCGGGTTCGTCATACCGCATTCCGAAATCCGCACTCCGCAATCGAACGTACCGTTCCAGCACCCCCGCCGTCTCCCGGGCCATGACCTCGGCGGTGAACCGCTCCCGGACGGCGGCCTCGCCGGCCTTCGCGGCCGCCTCCCGGTACTCGTGGTCGTCCAGCGCCCGGCGGAGGCCGGCCGCCAGGGCCGATGGGTCGTCGGGCGGGACGAGCAGCCCGCCGCCGGCCGCCTCGACCAGCTCCGGGAACGCCCCGTGGTCAGGCTGGACCACCGGCACCCCGTTCGCCCACGCCTCCAGGACGTAGAGCCCCTTCGGCTCCCGGTAGGTCGTCGGCACGGTCAGTACGTCTACGGACTGAAGGAACCGTACTTTGTCCGCGTGGCCCGGGCTCGGGACGTACTCGAAGTCCGCCGCCAAGCCGGCGGCTTCGAGCTTCTTCACCTGTTCGTCAAAGAACGGCCGGTCGTTCTCGCCCAGCCAGCCGGACGCCCGGAGCCGGTGGGCCGGCGTCCCCGGCGTCTTGCGGAGAAGGATGAACGCCTCGACGGCGTGGTGGAACCCCTTCTCCGGGCAGACCCGGGCGAAGTACCCGACCGTCAGCGGGCCGGCGGGCCGGGGCCGCGGCGGGCCGCCGTGCCCGGCCAAGTTCAGCCCGGGGTAGACGACGTGCATCTTGTCCCGCGGCACCCCCAGGTAGCCGGCCATGTGGTCGGCGTAGTACCGGCTCGTCGTCAGGAAGGCGTCGGCCGCGGCCGTGTTCCGGCGGATGAGGTCGACGCAGGCCTTCCGGTCGGCCTCGGGCAGGGCGTCGAGGAAGATGTCGTCCCCCTGGAGCGTCACCAGGACCGGCACCCGGAGCAACTGCCTGAGCCGCGGGATGATGCCCGACAGCAGGGCGTTCGAGAAGACGACCACCTCCGGCTTCACCTCGGCGGCCAGCCACCCGGCCAGCCGGGCGACCTCCTTCCGCTGGTTCCCCTCGGCCCCCTTGAGCATCGAGACGGTCATCCCGCCCAGCTCGCTGTACTTCGTCCGGGCGGCGAACCGCGACACCCAACGCAGCAGCCGCGGCCGGTCGAGCAGCCAGTCGAACAGCCGCGGGGTGTGGCGGAACAGCCAGGACTTCTGCTGGAGGTAGACGTTCACCCCGCCGAAGAACACCTGCCCCTGGCTGACGTCGGCCTCGTCGGTGCGGATCGGGGTGTAGGTCGGGACGAGCAGGGCGTCGTGGCCGAGCTTCCGCAGGGCGGCGACGAGCGTGTTGTCCCGCATGCAGCTGCCGCAGTACATGCCGGCCGCCCCGGCGGTGATGAACGCGATCCGCATCGGCCCCGGCGGGTTCGGGTGGTCGGCGGGCTGCCACGGGATACCGCACTTCATGCGCCCGCTTTCAATCTTGAGGCCCGGGTGTGAAAAATGTTCCGATTGGGCGAGACCCGGCCGGGGGGTGTGGTTAAAATAGGCATTTCCGCCGGCCGCCCCCTCCCAGGAATGGGTATGCCCGCCCGGACCTCCCCCGACATCGTCGCCGACATCCGCCGGGTCGGCGTCCTACACCCGGACCGGCTGGCCGCGGCCGAGTCCGCCGGCGCCGCCGACTGGCCGCCGGATCGGCTGGCTCTGTGGCTGCGGGAGGCCGGGCTGACCGCGTTCCAGGTCCGCCGGCTCTTCGCCGGCCGGGCCGACAGCCTGCGGTTCGGCCAGTACCTGCTGCTCGACAAGCTGGGCGAGGGCGGGATGGGGGTGGTCTACCGGGCCTGGCACGGGCGGGCCCGGCGGGTGGACGCGGTGAAGGTGATCCGGCCGGACCGCTTGTCGTCCAAGACGGTCGGCCGGCGGTTCCTCCGGGAGATCCGCCTGACCTCGGCCCTCCAGCACCCGAACCTGGTCCGGGCGGTCGGGGCCGGGGAGGTGGCCGGGCGGTGGTACCTGGCGACCGAGTGCGTCCGCGGGTACGACCTGGGGGCGTTCGTCCGGGCCCGGGGGCCGCTCCCGCCGGCCGAGGCGGTCCGGGCCGCGGCCGAGGCGGCGGCGGCCCTCCAGTACATCCACGACGCCGGGCTGGTCCACCGGGACGTGAAGCCGTCGAACCTGGTCCGGGAGAAGGAGTCCGGGACGGCCAAGCTGCTCGACTTCGGGCTGTCCGGTGGACGCCGGGGGGCCGGGCCGGAGTGCGTGGCGGCCACCCTGACGGCCGCCGGGGTGATGCTCGGGACGCCCGACTACATGGCCCCGGAGCAGGGGACCGACCCGCACGGGGTCGATGTCCGGGCCGACCTGTACGCCCTCGGCTGCACGCTCTTCTTTCTGCTGACCGGGAAGCCGCCGTTCACCGGCTCGACGGTGGACAAGCTGGTGGCCCACGCGACCGCCCCGCCGCCGCCGCTGGTCCTGCCGGACGGGTCGGCCCCGGCCGAGCTGGCGGCCGTCCTGTGCCGGCTGATGGCCAAGAAGCCGGGCGACCGGTTCCAGACGCCGCGGGAGTTGGTCGACGCCCTCGCCGGGGTGCGGCTCGACCGGGCCGGCGGGGTCCCGGCGGTGGTGGCCGTCACGGTGGACGGGTCGGCCGAGACGATCCCGAACGAGGGGTCGTCGGACTTCGACGGGCTGACCGTCCCGACGACCCCGGCGGCCGAACCGGCCCCGGACCGGCCGTCATCCCGCCGGTGGGTGCTGTGGGCCGTCGCCGGCGCGGCGGCCGCGGCCGGGATCGCGGCCGCGGTGCTGTGGGGCTGAGGGGGACGGGTGGTCACGATCCGGCCGGAGCGACCGGGCGACGCGGCGGCGGTCTACGCCGTCCACGCGGCCGGCTTCCCGACGCAGGCCGAGGCCCGGCTGGTCGACCAACTCCGGGCGGCCGGGCGGTTGAGCGTGTCGCTGGTCGCCGAGGTCGGCGACGAGGTCGTGGGGCACGTCGGGTTCAGCCCGGTGACGGCCGGCACCGCGGCCCCGGGCGTCGGGATGGCCCCGGCCGCGGTGTCGGCCGAGTACCGGCGACGGGGGATCGCCGCGGACCTGATCCGGGTCGGGCTGGAGGCGTGCCGGGCGGCCGGGTTCGGGTGGGCGGTGGTCCTCGGCGAGCCGGGCTACTACGCCCGGTTCGGATTCCGGCCGGCGGCCGACTTCGGCCTGTCCGACGAGTACGGCGGCGGCCCGGCGTTCCAGGTCCTCGAGCTGACCCCCGGCGCGCTGCCGGCCGGGGCCGGGCTGGTCCGCTACGCCCCCGAGTTCGCGGCGTTCGCGTAGCGGCCGGCTTACAGGCCCTCGACCTCCCAGCCCTTGCGGTAGGCCTTGCGGACGAACCGGTTGGCCTCCGGCAGGTTCGTGACCTTCAACGCCTTCGCGTCCCAGCTCAGGTTGGCCTTCGGGAACCGGGTGGCCAGGCAGCCGAGTAGCACTAGCTCCGTCAGCGGCCCGGAGTACGAGAACGGGGCCGAGGTGGTGCCGTTGCCGCGGACGGCCTCGACGAACTGGACGTAGTGGTCGTCGCCCCGGACCTCGGGGTACATGATGGCGACGAATTGGTCCTTCGGGAACAGCGTCGGGGTGTCGTAGGCGGGCGAGTACATGACGCCCTTCTCGCCGACGTAGATCGACCCCTGGAAGGCCAGCTTGTCGCCGACGGCCTCGACCTTCTCCTGGATCGCCTTCGGCGGCCGGGCGGTGCCGTTGTACCACGTCAGGGCCACGCCCTCGGCCGCGTACTTCGTCCCCGGGAAGACGTACTTCACCTGCACGTCGAGCGACCAGTTGTCGGCGTTCGGGCCGGGCAGCTCGGACCGGATCGAGGTCGGGGTGGTCACACCCAGGGCCCCGTACACCGGGTCGAGGATGTGGCAGGCCATGTCGCCGAACGTCCCGGTCCCGAAGTCGAGCCGCTTCCGCCACTCGCCCGGGTGGTAGTAGTCCTTGATGAACGGCCGGTCGGCCGCCACGCCGAGCCACCTGTCCCAGTCGAACCCGGCCGGGACCGGGTCCGTCTTGTCCGGCCGCGGGGCCGTGTCGCCCCACGACTTGCCGCTCCACGAATGCACCTCCGTCACCTTCCCGATGATCCCGCTCTGGATCAGCTTGACCACCTGCTTGTGGACGGCCGCCGAGTGGACCTGGATGCCCATCTGGGTGACGAGCTTCTTGGCCGCGGCCACCTCGGTCAGCCGGCGGGCCTCGTGGATGGTCTGGGTCAGCGGCTTCTGGCCGTAGACGTGCAGCCCGCGGTTCATCGCCGTCATGGCGATCGGGGCGTGCATGTGGTCGGGGGTCGACACGTTGACCGAATCGAGTTCCTTCTCCTTCTCCAACAGCACCCGGAAGTCGTCGTACACCCGGCAGTCCGGGAACCGCTTTTTCAGCTCGCCGAGCTTCGTCTTGTCCACCTCGGCGACGGCCACCAGCTTCAGGTGCGGGCTGGCGGCCAGCGAGCCGACGTCGGCCCAGGCCATGCCCGACGCCCCGAAGCTGGCGTGCCGGACGGCCCCGGACGGCGGGGCCGCGAGTGTGTGGTACCGCCAGGCGAATGGCGCGACGAGGCCGGCCGCGGCCTTCAGGGCGGTCCGGCGAGTGACGCGGGGCATGATGGGAACCTCGGGAGGGCGGAATCAGCCGCACGATCGACGCAGAAGAAGACACGATCAGAACAAATGCAGTTTTTGATTTGATCGGATCGTGCCCTTTTCTGCGTTTATCGTGCGGCTCTGTCTTAACTCAGGATCGCTTTCACGACCTTGCCGTGAACGTCGGTGAGCCGGTAGTCCCGGCCCTGGAACCGGTGGGTCAGCTTGGTGTGGTCGAACCCGAGCAGGTGCAGGAGGGTGGCCTGGAGGTCGTGGACGTGGACCGGGTCGCGGGCCACCGCGAACCCCAGCTCGTCGCTCTCCCCGTGGGTGTACCCGGCCTTGATCCCGCCGCCGGCCAGCATCAGGCTGAAGCAGGCCGGGTAGTGGTCCCGGCCGAGGACCTGGCCCGTCGCCGTCCGCCCTTCGCGGAACGGTGTGCGGCCGAACTCCCCGCCCCAGACCACCAGCGTGTCGTCGAGCATCCCCCGCCGCTTCAGGTCTTTGATGAGGGCCGCGACCGGCTTGGCCGTCGGCACCCCGGCCTTCTTGGTCAGCCCGTCCCGGATGTCCTCGTTCGGGTTCGTCCCGTGGAAGTCCCAGCCCCAGTCGAACAGTTGGACGAACCG
>JAIEQO010000707.1 GCA_019747655.1 Gemmataceae bacterium
CGGCCGCCACAAGGTAAGCGAACGCCACGCCCGAGACCGTGGTGACATTGGCCGGGATGAACCGGGCCGGCTCGCCGGCGAGCCAACCGACCGCGGCCAGGGCTGCCCCGCCGGCGAGCATCTCCATCGCCGTCGTCTGGGCCGGCGACCGGGGCAGGTCGGAGCGCCGGGCGAAGATCGATCCGACCGCCCACGACAGCGAGGCGATGGTCAGGGCGGCCGCCCCGGCCGGGGAGACACCGCCGGCTACCCCGCCGCCCCCGGCGAGCACAGCCACCCCGGCCAGACCGACCGCGATCCCCAGCCCGACCACCAGCCGCGGCCGGCGGCCGCCCCACGCCCATTCGAGCAGCACCATCCAGGCCGGGGTGGTGGCCACCGTCAGGGCGGCCAGCCCGGACGGGACCTTCTCCACGTCGAACGCCCAGGCCACCCCGCCGTTCCCGCCGAGGAACAGGAGCACCCCGGCGACGGCCGCGTTCCGCCACTGCCGGGCGGACGCCCGGCCGACCCCGGCGGCCCACACCCATCCGAGCAAGATGGCCCCGCCGAGCAGGAACCGGACCCCGCCCATCAGGAACGGCGGGATCGTCTCGATGGCCACCTGCATCCCGAGGTACGTCGACCCCCAGACGAGGTAGATGACCGCCAGCCCGGCCGCCACCCCGGCCCCGGCCGCCCGCCGCTCCACGCCCATCAGGCCGCCCCGTGGTACTTGCGGTAGATCGGCCCGAGGCCCTGCGGCTCGACCCGCAGGTCGGCCACCGGCTGCCGGGCCAGCCAGTCCAGCAACCCAGGGAGCGGCCCGCGGTAGGTCAGGTTCAGCCGGCCGTCGGCCGTCGCGTCGGGGGCGAGCGGCGTCCCGTCCGGGCCAGTCGTCGGGGCGGTGCCGACCAGCCGGGCCGAGACCGCCCGCCCGTCGCGGAGTTCGGCCATCTCTTGCAGGTGGACGAGCCGGCCTTGCTGCAAGATGCCGACCCGGTCACAGACGGCCTCGACCTCGTGCAACACGTGCGACGAGAACAGCACCGCCTGCCCCCGGGCCTTCGCCCCACGGAGCTGGTCGAGCAATTCGTCCCGCATGGTCGGATCGAGGGTGTTGGTCGGCTCGTCCAGGATGATGAGCGGGACCTTCGGCACGAGGACGGTGAGCAGGGCCACCTTCCGCTTCATCCCGCTCGACATGTGGGTCAGCGGCCGGTCGATGTCGATGTCCAGCTTCTTGGCCAGCGACTCGACCTCGGCGCCCGGGGTGTCGCCCCGGAGCCCGGCCAGGAAGCGGATGAGCCGCCGGCCGGTCATCGTCTCGTACAGCCGGAGTTCGCCCGGCAGGTACGCGACCCGCTTGCGGGCCTCGACCCCGTCGGCCCAGCAGTCGTGGCCGGCGACCGTCACCCGCCCGGCGGTCGGCTGCATGAACCCGAGCATCAGCCGCAGGGCGGTGCTCTTGCCGGAGCCGTTCGGCCCGAGCAGCCCGAACACCTCGTCCGGGGCCAGGGTCAGGTCGAGCCCGTCGAGCGCCCGGAACGACCCGTAGTCTTTGGTCAGGTTGTCGGCGACGAGGAGGGGCAAGGTGGTTCGCTGCCTTCCGGACCGCGGCCGTCCCGGCCGCTCCTGACCCGGGCCAAGAGCGGCCGGGACGGCCGCGGTCCGGGGAAGCCGCCGGCGACCTCCGAACGCCCTCGCAGTTCAGTGTAGCGGCCGGCGGTGGCGTCGCGTACCGTGGGGGCGGGGGTTTGACCGTCCGACCGGGGGCCGGCGATGAGCGGATGGCGTGCGTGGGCGGCCGGGTTCGGGTCCGGGCTGGCGGTGGCCGCGGCCGCCTGGCTGGCCGGCGGCGGGGGGACGCGGGCCGCCATCGACGAGAAGCCGGCGAGGGCCGAGATGCCGCCGGTCCCGGCCGAACTCGTGGCCCTGAACCGGACGACGATCGGGATGTACGCGGCCGGCAGGAAGCGGGAGCTGGCCACCGTCCCCGCGGTCGTGATCGCGTCCGGCGACGACCTCGTCCTGCGGCGGGGCGGCACCCGCATCGTGGCGACCGTCATCCCGCCCGAGTACCACGCCCTGAAGTGCGTGGCCCACGTCACCCTCGGGCTGTTCGGCCACCTCGCCCACGAGCCCGGCAAGCCGCTCGGCGACGACCGCGTGAAGGTGCTCACCGAGTACCGCAAGCAGCTCGCGGCGGCTCTGCCGGCGGTCGAGGGGTACGGCTACGACCCCGACACTCTGACCCGGCAGAAGCGGATGATCGAGCGGGGCCTCGCCTTCATCGACAAGGTTCTCGCGGACGGCCAAGTCTCCGCGGACGACCTGACCCGGTACTGCCGGGCCAGCCGGCCGGATGTGATGGCCAACTGCGGGGCCGCGGCCAAAGCTCAGATGGCCGGCACCCACAAGCAGATGATGGCCTGGAAGGCGGAGATGACGCCGGACGAGTGGGCCGGGCTGGTGGCCGTCATCCCCGGCCGGCAGACCCCACGGGCCGGGAACGCCGCCGTACAATACTTCGCCCGGCTTTGGGGCGAGCCCGGCGAGTGCCGGCGGATCGTCTACGCCGAGGGGCTGTTCGTCGAGGACCAGGCCGTCGACCTGCTCGGCACCCTGCGGCTGGACGGCAAGCTCTCCGTCGCCGTGTTCGACGACCCGTACCGGATGTACCGGGACATCCTCGCGGCCGGGGCCACGGCCGCCCTGGACGACCTCTTCTCCCCCGTCAGGTGACCGATGGACGCCTACATCCTGTCCGCCGCCCGCACCCCGATCGGCAAGTTCCTCGGCGAGCTGGCGGACGTGCCGGCCCCGAAGCTCGGTGCGGCCGCCATCGCCGAGGCCCTGAAGCGGGGCAAGGTCAACCCGTCGGTGGTCGACGAGGTGGTGATGGGGAACGTGGTGCAGGCCGGTGTCGGGCAGGCCCCGGCCCGCCAGGCGGCCCTGTTCGCCGGGCTGCCGGGCACGATCGCCGCGTACGCCGTCAACAAGGTCTGCGGCAGCGGGCTGAAGGCCGTGATGCTGGCGGCCCAGTCGATCAAGGCCGGGGACGCGGATGTCGTCGTGGCCGGCGGGATGGAGAGCATGTCGAACGCCCCGTTCCTCTTGACGGGGATGCGGAAGGGGCACAAGTACGGCGACACGAAGGCGGTCGATGCCCTGCAACAGGACGGGCTGTGGTGTGCGTTCGAGAACTGGGGGATGGGCGACGCGGCCGAGCACATCGCCGCGAAGTGCGGGGTGTCTCGCGGCGAGCAGGACCGCTTCTCGGCCCAGAGCCACCAGCGGGCGGCGGCCGCCTGGGAGCGGGGCGACTTCGCCGCCGAGGTGGTGCCGGTGAACGTCTCGGCCCTGACCGGGGCGAAGAAGGGCCCGGAGCGGATCGCGTCGAAGGACGAGGGCATCCGCCCGGACACCACGGCCGAGGGGCTGGCCAAGCTCCGGCCGTCGTTCAAACCGGACGGGACGGTGACGGCCGGGAACGCCTCGCAGCTTTCGGACGGCGCGGCCGCGGTGGTCGTGGCGTCGAGCCGGGCGGTGGACGGGCTGGGGACGAAGCCGCTGGCCCGAATCCTCGCCTATTCCACGAGCGGGGTGCATCCGAAGGACATCTTCATCGCCCCGGTGCCGGCCGTCCGGCGGGTGTTGGAGAAGGCCGATCTCAAGCTCGGCCACATCGACCTGTGGGAGCTGAACGAGGCGTTCGCGGCTCAGATGCTGGCGTGCGGCGGCGAGCTGGGGCTGGACGAGGCGAAGGTGAACGTGAACGGCGGGGCGGTGGCCCTGGGCCACCCGATCGGGGCGAGCGGGGCCCGGGTGCTGACGACCCTCGTCTACGCCCTGCAGAAGCGGGGCGGGCGGTACGGCCTGGCCAGCCTCTGCCTCGGCGGCGGCAACGCGGTAGCGATGATCGTGGAGCGGGTGTAGGACCGGACCCCACCCCCCGGCCCCCTCCCCCGAGGGGAGAGGGGGAGGAAGCCCCGAGCCGAGGCCCCCGGTTCGGTCCCCCCTCCCCCCGCGGGGGAGGGGGATAGGGGGTGGGGTCTACCACGACCGCAGAAGAATCATGACCCGCGACGCGGTGCTGATGCTCGAAGACGATGCCGAGCGGGTGGAGCGGTTCACGGCCGCCCTCCGTCGGGCCGACCCGACGTTGCGGCTGGTGGTGTGGCGGGATGCCCGCCGGATGTGCGGCGAACTGGCCGACCTGCTGCCGGCCGCCCGGCTCATCTCGCTCGATCACGACCTCGAACCCGACATCACCACCCCGGGCGACCCCGGCGACGGGCTGGATGTGGCCAAGTGGCTTGCCGAGCGGCCGCCGGTGTGCCCGGTGATCGTCCACACCAGCAACGGCCTCCGCGGCGACGCCATGGTGGGCGAACTCGACCTCGGCGGGTGGGCCGCCCACCGCGTCTACCCGCTCGGCGATGACTGGATCGAGGCAGACTGGTATCGTGTCGTGCGGCGGCTGGTCCGCCGGGCCAAGTCGTAGGGGCTAACGATGATCCGGCCGAACCCGCTCCGCGTCCAGGCCGCGAACGACTACCCCACCTCGGACGGCAAGCCCATGGCCGAAACCGACCTCCACCGGGACCTGATGGCGGAGCTGATCGAGACGCTGAAGTGGTGGTTCTCGGACGACCCGTCGGTCTACGTCTCCGGTAACCTTCTGGTCTTCTACGAGAAAGGGAACAAGCGCATCCACGTCGCCCCGGACGTGTTCGTCGTCCCCGGGGTCGGCAACCACCGCCGGGAGAACTACCTGCTCTGGGAGGAGGGCCGCGGCCTCGACCTCGTGATCGAGCTGACCTCCCGGACGACCAGCCTCGAAGACATCGAGACCAAGTACAACCTGTACGTCGAAAAGATGGGCGTCAAGGAGTACGTCTTGTTCGACCCGATGGAGGAGTACCTGACCCCGTCCTTCCAGGCGCACCGCCGGCACGGCGACCGGCTCCGCCCGGTGAAACTCATCGGCGGCCGGTTCCGCAGCCGGGTGATCGGCCTCGACCTGGAGCGGGACGGCACGCAACTGCGGCTCCGCGACCCGGCCACCGGCAACCGCCTCCCGACCCCGGCCGAACGGGCCGTCGCCGGGGAAGCCCGGGCCGATCAAGCCGAGGCCGAGGTCGAACGCCTCCGCCGGGAGCTGGAACGGCTGCGGCGGTCGCCGTAGTTGGTAGGTGGCCGGGGGACCGTCCCCGGGGCACCACCGCGCGGCAGGCCCGGTGGGGCAACAGTTTGTGGAAATATGTACAGTTTGGCTTGACATCCCCTCTGGGGAGTGCACATGAAATCAGGACCGTGTGTACCGGCGGCGCCGCCACGCCCATCGGCCAACAGGCTGTGACCCGATCGGTCGGACAGCCCGGCCGACTCACCCGGGCCGACCGTGGCGGCATCCGGTATCGGTCGGGATCAGCCCTAAAGTCAGGACGATCAACGGGTTCGGCCGGCGTCCGTGGCCGGGCATGACGGTATAGGCGACGGCCGGTCGAGCACAAATCGCTGGGAAATTTAGGTGTTCGCCGCGGTTTCGCCGACGCGAAAAAACAGGGGGGGGAGGGGGCACCGCCAAATGACCCGCCCCGGCAAGCGTCCGGCATCAGCGGTGGTCGGTCACGCCGACCTGCCGGCACATGCTCAAGAGCGGGCAGGTGGAACACTTCGGGCGGACGCCGGTGCAGACGTGCTTGCCGAACGGCACCAGCAAGGCGTTGATCTCCACCCGGTACTGCTGCGGTAACGACGCTTCCAGGGCCGCCATCGTCGTCTCCGGCGTCGCCGCTCGGACGTAGCCCCAGCGGTTCGTGACCCGGTGGACGTGGACATCCACCCCGACCACCGGCAGGCCCGAAGCGATCCCGGCCGCCAGGTTGGCGCACTTCGGCCCGACACCCCGGAACGCCTGCAACACCGCCGGGTCGGCCGGCAGCTCGCCGCCGAACTCCTCGGCCGTCCGCCGGGCGATCTCCCGGATCGTCCGGGCTTTGGGTTCGTGGAACGTACACGGGTCGATCAGCCGGTCGATGGCGGCCTCGGACAGGGCGGCGACGGCGGCCGGTGTCGGGGCCGCGGCGAACAGCCGCCGGGCGGCCGGGAGGGTCGTTTCGTCCCGGGTGCGGACCGAGATGACGCAGGCGACCAGCAACTCGAAGACCGAGGCGTGTCCGTCCCCGGCCAGCTCGAACAGGGCCGCCTTCGGGTACGGGGCCACCGCCTCCCGGAGCAGCGGGATGGCCCGCTCGATGTCGAACGGCTCCTTGGCCGGCGGTCGCAAGGTTCGGACGGTCATGCGGGGACGGGGACGCAACTCCCGGGCCGGGCCGGGGCGAACACCTCGCCGGCGGCCAGCCGCCGGGGGCCGTCCGGGTCGTGGGCCGGCAGGATGACCGTCGGCTCGTCGGCCGCGAACGCCGCGATCGCCCGCAGGGTGGCCAGTGATGCCGCCGGGTCGGCCGTCACCCCGTCCACCCGGCCGGCCCGCAGGTCGTCCTGGGCGTAGGTCGCGTCGCCGGCGAGGAAGTACGTCACCCCCTCGCCGCGGACCACCACCGCCACGTGCCCGGCGACGTGGCCGGGTGTGGGGACGAGGAACACCCGGCCGTCCCGGGTCAGCGGGTGGGACCGCCCGAACGGCCCGACCGCCGGCCCGTCCAGGTCGACCAACTCCGGCCGGAACCACGTCGGCCACCGCTGGGGCAGGCACCCGGACACCTTCCCGGCGAAGCTCCGGGCCCGCTGGTAGCCCTCCCGCGGGCCGATGACGCGGGTGTGCGGGAAGTGGTCGAGCCCGCCGGTGTGGTCGTGGTGGTAGTGCGTCAGGACGACGGCCGCGATGTCCCGGGCCGGGTCGATCCCCATCCCGTGGAGTTGGAACCCGATCTCCTCGACCGGGGCGACCTTGATCTGGACCATCTTCCGGAAGAACGGGTTCCACCACGGCAGGTAGCCCGGCGTCCCGTTCCGGGCCGTGTCCCCGGTGTCGACGACGAACCGGCCCTCGGGATGTTCGACTAGCCAGGCCAGGATCGGGAACGGCCCGACCCAAATGGTGTCCCGGATGATGTCGAGCTTCCGGCCGAACGCCCCCCGGCCGTCTTGCCCGCACTTCTGGGCGGCCTTCATCCGGGCCCAGCCGGTCTGGATGGGCGTGACGCGGATCGTCATGTTGTTCTCCGGTGGCGGTGACCCGCCGGCAGCGGGTTCCGAATCGCACTGCCCCGGAGCCGCCGGGTTCGGACACGGAATCCGGGCCCCGGCCGGTGTCATTCCGGCAGACAGGTGTGAAGCCGGCCCCGCAATCTTGGCAGAACACGGTCCGCATCGCCAGACTTACACCTCGACAACTCCAAAGCCGACAACGCCTTCCGTCTCTACGTAATGCCGGGCACGGTTGTTGCTGTGCCGGTCGGCACACGGGAATCGTTCCCATTCGCACGACGCCGCGCCGGAGACGCCGCGATGGGGCTCAAGCCGATCGGTGACCGGATCATCGTCCGCCGCCAGGAGGCCGACGAGAAGTCGGCCGGCGGGATCATCCTGCCGGACACCGCCAAGAACAAGCCGCAGCGGGGCGAGGTCGTGGCCGTCGGCCCGGGCAAGTCCAAGAAGGACGGCACCCGGGCCGCGATGCAGCTCAAGGCCGGGGACCAGGTGCTGTTCACCTCCTGGGCCGGGGACGAGTTCGAGGACCGCCGGGAGAAGGCGGAAATCCTCGTCATGCACGAGTCCGACGTCCTCTGCGTCATCGAGTAGGTTGCGATCCACGGGCGCTGTCCGTGGGCTTCGTTCGTACACGACACGCCCGAATCCCGATACCCGACAGACCCGAGGTTGCGAATGAGCGCCAAGCAGATCGCGTTCGACCAGGAAGCCCGGGACGCCATGCGGCGGGGCATCGCCAAGCTGGCCAAGGCGGTCAAGGTGACGCTCGGGCCGAAGGGCCGGAACGTCATCATCCAGAAGTCGTTCGGCTCGCCCACCGTGACCAAGGACGGCGTCACCGTGGCCAAGGAGATCGAGCTGCCCGACCACTACGAGAACATGGGCGCCCGGATGGTCAAGGAGGTCGCCAGCAAGACCTCCGACGTGGCCGGGGACGGCACCACCACCGCCACCGTCCTGGCCGAGGCGATCTTCAACGAGGGCCTCAAGGCCGTCGTCGCCGGCACCAACCCGATGCTGATGAAGCGGGGGATGGAGGCCGGGGTCGAGGCCGTCGTCGCCAAGCTCAAGGCGATGAGCATCCCGGTCAAGGGGAAGGACGACCTGCGGAATGTGGCCACCGTCGCGGCCAACGGCGACGCCGTCATCGGCGGGATCATCGCCGACGCGATGGACAAGGTCGGCAAGGACGGGGTCATCACCGTCGAAGAAGCCAAGACGATGGAGACCGGGCACGACTTCGTCGAGGGGATGCAGTTCGACCGCGGCTACCTGTCCCCGTACTTCGTGAACAACCCGGAGACGATGGAGTGCGAGCTGGAGGACGCCTACGTCCTCGTCTACGAGAAGAAGATCAGCTCGAACCGCGACCTCGTCCCGGTCCTGGAGAAGGTGCTGCGGGAGGGCAAGCCGCTCCTCATCATCGCCGAGGAGGTCGAGGGCGAGGCCCTGGCCACCCTGGTCGTCAACGTCCTCCGGTCCAACGGCACCTTCAAGGTGTGCGCGGTCAAGGCCCCGGGGTACGGCGACCGGCGGAAGGCCATGCTCCAGGACATCGCCGTCCTGACCGGCGGCGAGGCCATCTTCGAGGACCTCGGGGTCAAGCTCGAAACCGTCACCCTGAACCAGCTCGGCCGGGCCAAGAAGGTGAAGGTCGACAAGGACAACACCACCCTGATCGAGGGGGCCGGGAAGAAGGACGCGATCAAGGGGCGGATCGGCAGCATCCAGAAGGAGCTGGAGAAGAGCACCAGCGACTACGACAAGGAGAAGCTGTCGGAGCGGGTGGCCAAGCTGTCCGGCGGGGTCGCCAAGATCAACGTCGGCGGGGCGACCGAGAGCGAGGTGAAGGAGAAGAAGATGCGGGTCGAGGACGCGATGCACGCGACCAAGGCCGCGCACCAGGAGGGCATCCTGCCGGGCGGCGGGGTGGCCCTGCTCCGGGCCGCCGACGGGCTCAAGGCCGGCGGCGAGCTGACCGACGACGAGAAGGTCGGGTACTGGATCATCGTCCGGGCCTGCCGGGCGCCGGTCAAGCAGATCGCCGAGAACGCCGGGGCCGACGGGAACGTGGTGGCCAAGGACGTGCTGGCCAAGGCCGACAAGAACTACGGGTACGACGCCCGGGCCGGGGAGTACGACGACCTGGTCAAGAAGGGGATCATCGACCCGACCAAGGTGGTCCGGTCGGCCCTCCAGAACGCGGCCAGCGTGGCCACCCTGCTGCTGACCTCGGACGCCCTGATCGCCGACCAGCCGAAGGACGAGCCGAAGGGCAAGGGCGGGGCCGCCGGCGGCGGGTACGACGACATGTACTAAACCGCCTTCCCGGCAGTCCCAAGTCGTAAGGTCGGAGGACGTGCAAGCCCCCGGGCCGCGGCCCGGGGGCTTCTTCATTCCGGAACCGCGAGTTCGTCTACGACCCGTTCCACCCCGACGGTGTTTTCCGCCAGGGCCACCGCCTTCCGCCGCGCGGCCGCGTCCGGGACGACGCCCCGGAGCGCCACCGCCCCGCCGTCGGCCGTGACGGCGAAGTCGATCCCCTGCAGCCGCTTGTCCGCCGCCAGCCGGGCCGCCACCCGGTCCTCGACCCGCTCCGGCAGCCCCTTCCGCAATGCCCCGACCGGGTTGTTGGTGATTTCGGGGGGTAGGGCCGCCCGGACCTTCCCGGCCACCACCCGGCCGACCGCCGCCAGCTTCTCGCCGTCGGCCGCGGTGAACCGGCTGCCGACCAGGAATACGTAGGCGGCCGTCACCGCCAGCACCGCCGTCATCTGCCGCATGGCCGGCCCGCCTCCGGGTGGTGGGGACGGACAACCCTTCCCCACGAACCCGGCCCCGGCCGGCTACTCGCCCGGCAGCGGGTCGGTCTCGCCCCCGGCGATGGTGGCCAACCCGTACAGGACCTTCGGGTCGACCCGGTCGGTGAAGAACCGGACCGACCCGTCGGCGAATGCCCAGTTGGCCCCGTGGGGGTGGTTGCCGCCGAACTGCCCGCCGGGGCCCACCAGTAGGGCCGCCCCTGGGGCGTTGTCGAGCCCGCGGACGGTCGCCGGCCCGCCCCGCAGCCACGGCCCCAGGGCACCCGACCGCTCGCCCAATAGGAGCGACTGGCTCAGCCCGTCGGTGATCCGGTCGAACGGGGTGGGGGAGTCGTACCGGAAGCACCCGGCCCGCGGCGGGACCGGGGCCGGCGGGGGCGGGAGGAGGATGGTTGCGGCGTCGGCCCCGACGCCGGCGAGGCCGACGTAGCAGGTCGGGGCCGGGGCGTTCGGGTCGGCGGCCGGCGGGTTGCCGGGGCACAGGACGGTCAGCAGCCGGGTCCGGGCGGCGGATTGGTTCGGCTCAGCGGGGAAGGGCTTGGCCCGGTCGATCTGGGACAGGATGCCGGCGGCGTTCTGCCGCCGTTGGTCGAACCCGGGCAGCACCCCGACGTACCAGCTCAGCCGGTCGTCCGGCGGGGTGTCGGGCAGGACGATGGTGCCGGCCGGGATTTCGTTGGGCAACTCCGGCCCGGCCCGGCCGGGCTTCGGGTCGGCGTGGTGGGCGGCGAACAGGCCGATCGTCCGGAGGTTGTTCGCGCACTCGACCTCGGCCGACAGCGTCCGGACCTTCATGAAAAACGTGACCGCGAACCCGGCCGCGACGAACGCCGCGAACGCGGCCACCAGAACCACCACCCACCGCCGCATATCACACCAGGAGCCAGGGGGCAGGAGTCAGGAGCCGGATAGACAAAGGCGATATCCACCCTTGTCTTACTGACTCCTGACTCCTGCCCCCTAGGCCGTGTTGACGAATCGGCCGCGCCTCCCGACCTTTGACCGGGTCAGGAGGGCCGGCCGATGCCGAGCGCG
>JAIEQO010000340.1 GCA_019747655.1 Gemmataceae bacterium
CCGATTGCCCGATGCTCAGGACTCGACCGTCATCGCGCGCAGGTGCATGGAGGAGGGGGTCGTGCTGGCGCCCGGCCTCCCGCGGGCCGTGGCGCGGGGCCCCGGATGACGCCGGGACTCCAGCAGAACCCGCTACACCACCCCCCGAAACCGCTCTAGCTCGGCGGAAACAGGGGGCTCACGCCCCCGCTCGCCCGGATGTCGAGCGAACAACGCCCCTACCGGTGCCTCTCAGTCCCGCCCCGGCGGCACGTCCCGGAAGACGGCCTCGCTATGGGTGACGGTCGCCCCGCCCTCCCGGTACGTCGCCGTCCCGTACCGGCGGAACACCCCGAGCAGCCGGATCGACTTCTTGGCCATGTCCAGGGCCTCCGGGTTCTCCCCGCGGCCGTTCGGCCCGAACACGAACTCGGCCCACGGGCCGGTCATCTCGACCAGCCCGCCCCAGTTCACCAGGGCGGCCGACTGCAGCGGCCGCTCCGGGTCGGCGAACGGGGCCAGCTCCACCTTCAGCGGCGTCTCGTCCAGCAACCGGCCGGCGTGGGCGGCCGAGAAGGCGAACACCCCGAACTTGTCCGACGCCCCGGCGGTCGGCTCGACCTGTTTGTCCAGCCCCCACTCCTCCGGCAGCGGGAACCGGGCCAGGGCCCGGCCCTTCGCCCGCTCGACCTTCGGCTCGGGTAAGCTGAACGGCGGGATCGAGTCCGGCGGGGCCAGCTCCCGGGCCTTGGCGATCATCTTGTCCCCGAGGGCCCAGTACCGCCCGGCCGCCTGCTCCAGCTTGACCCGGTCGCTCACCCCGACCACCACCCCGAACTCGGGCAGCGGGAGCGGCTTGTCGGCCTCCGGCATCATGGCCTGCCACTTCTTGCTGGACCACTTGGCGTCGAGGACCACCGCCTCCTGGCCGTCGGCCAGGGCCGGCAGCCAGAGCCGCTCGGTGATCTCGTCCAGCTCGTCCAACAGCGGCCGGAACTCCTTCACCACGTTGTCCACCGTCGGGGCCACGTCCGGGAACTTCTCCCGGACCACCTGCTGGGCGTGGCCGGCCGCGACCGTCGCCCAGTTGACCGCCGCCCGGTAGTCCTCCGGGGTCGTCCCGGACCGCCACACCACCGCCAGGAGCGGGTCGCCGCCGAGGTGGTTGAGGACCGTGAGCGGCTTGGCCGCGGCCTCCCCGGCCGGGGTGGTGTCGTACTCGAACGTCTCCCACCCGCGGGCGGTCCGGACGCTGACCTCGACCCCCGCCCCGGGCTCGACCACCCGCCCGGCCAGCGCCTTCCCGGCCGCCCCCAGGTCCTTCTCGATCGCCTTCCGCGTCTCCTCCGTCAGCTCGGCGAGTTCGAGCAGCGACTTCAGGCCGTCTGCCAGCCCGGCCACGTCCTCCGGGCTGGTGGCGGTCGCCTTCCGGAGGGCGGCGCTGGTGTACCCGATGGCCGTCAGCGGCTTCCCGGCCACCTTCTCCAGCGGCTTGAACTCGGGCCGGCCGGCCAGCTTCGGCCCGGCCCCGCCGAACTTCGCCAGGTGCTCGGCCGACGGCCCGACGGCCACCAGCAAGTACCCCTCCCGGACCCCGACGGCGACGGTCAGGGTGAGCTTCTTCAGCCGGTCGAGGAGCGGGGCGAACTCGCCCTCCTTCTCCTCGAACTGGGCCAGCGGGAGCATGTCCCACGGGACCAGCGACCCGTCCAGGTTCAGGACCAGGAACTCGTCTCCGCCGACCTTCACCCGCTTCGACCGGCCCTTGAGAGGCGTCTCTTCGAGGGCGTCGGCGAGGACCGGGTCGAGCCGCTTCAGTTGGGCCGCGACCTTCGCCGGGTCGGACACCTTGAACCCGATCACCAGCTCCGGGGCCTTGATCCGGTCGGGGTTCTCGGCCAGGGCCTGGAGGGCGGCCCGTGCCTGGGCGGTGGCCTTGTCCTCCCCGCCCTGACCGAAGAACCGGCCGAACGCGCGGCCGAACTGCATGCCCCCTTGCACCTCCTGCATCAGGGCCACGGCGTCCCCGATCCCGGCCCCGGCGTACACGAACACCTCGTTCGAGAGCGCGTCGGCGGCGAGGGCCGGCAGCTCGGCGTTGGCCGGGTCGGCGAGGAACTTCTGGGCCGCGGCGAACGGACCTTCGCCGGCCGCGAACTCGGCCTTCGCCCGCTCCCAGAGTTGCTGGACCTGCGGCTCGTTCCACAGCTCCCGCCACGCCCGGGACTTGCCGATGGTCTCGACCGTCTCGCCGAGCCGGAGGGCCGACCGGAAGTAGGCGGCGTCGGCCGGGGCCTTGCCGAGGGCGGTGTCGGCCGGCTTCGGGTCGGCGGCGCCGGCGGGGGCGGCGACGAACAGGGCAACGGCCGCAGCGAGCGCGGCCGGTCGGAGGTGGAGGCGCATGGTCAGGGTCTCTCGCGGGTCGGGCGAGGGGCGAACGCCCCTCGGGGCGGCGGGTATTCTACTTCTTCGGCTCGGTCTGGGCGGCCAGCTTGGTGAGGTCGGCCCCGCGCAGCGCGCCCTCGACGAGGTCGGGCAGCCGGGCCGGGGTACAGGCGAAGCACGGGATGCCGAGGGCGGCCAGTTTCCGGGCCAGCCCCTCGTCGTAGCACGGCGATCCGGCGTCCGACAGGGCCAAGAGGCACATGGCCTTCACCCCCGACGCGGCCATCTCGCCGAGCCGGCGGACGAGCTGGGCCTCGTTCCCGCCCTCGAACAGGTCGGTGATGAGGATGAACAACGTCTTCCGCGGATCCTTGATGAACTGCTCGCAGTACCCGACCGACTTGTTGATGTCCGTCCCGCCGCCGAGCTGCACGCCGAAGAGCATCTCGACCGGGTCATTACCACATTTTTCGGTCAGGTCCACCACCTCGGTGTCGAACACCACCACCCGGGTGTTGAGGGCCGGCAGGCTGCTGAAGATGGCCCCGCACACCGCCCCATAGACCACCGAGTCGGCCATCGACCCGGACTGGTCCATGTCCACGATGACGGTCCACGCCCCGGACCGCTGGGCCCGGCTGTAGAAGTAGACCTTCTCCGGGACGATGGTGCCGACCGCCGGGTTGTAGTTCTTCAGGTTCCGGCCGATCGTCCACTTCCAGTCGATCGCCGCGGCGCTGGGCAGCGGCGAGTGCTCCTTGCGGTTCAGGGCACCCAGGACCGCCTGCCGCAGGCGTTGTTCGAGCTTCTTCTTGACCTCCTCGACGACCGCCGCCACGACCATCCGGGCGGTCTCCTTGGTCCGCTCCGGGATGCGGCCCTTGAGGGCCATGAGGGTGCCGACGAGCTGGATGTTCGGCTGGACCGACTTCAAGGTTTCCGGCTCGAACAGAAGTTGCGTGAGACCCTTCCGCTCGATGGCGTCGGCCTGGATGACCGACACCACATCCTCCTTGAAGTACGACCGGATGTCGCCGAGCCACTTGGCCAGCCGCGGGGCCGACGCCCCGAGCCCGGCCGACCGCTTTCGGGACGACCCGCCCTCCTCGTCGTCCTCCGGCACCTCGTCGTAGATGGCCGCGAGGGCGGCGTCCATCTCGGCGTCCCCGCCGCCGAGCGTGCAGCCCCCCGGGCCCCCGGCCATCTGGTCGAGCGGGGCCTGGGCGTCGCCGCCGAGGATGAGTCGCCACCGGCGGAGCTGTTCGAGGTCGGCGGGCATCAGGTCGCTCTGGACACAAACAAGTTTTTGACGGGATAACAGGATGAGACAGGATTCAAGATTGTTGATTTCCATCCTGTTTCATCCTGTTATCCTGTCAAAACTCTTCTTCCTGACTTGCTAGATGTCGTCGAAGTTGAACTCGTTCAGCCCGGCCAGCTTCTGCTCCTCGGCCTCGGTCAGCGGGGCGGCCAGCGCCTCCTTCGTGGCGTCGGCGTTGACCCCCCAGTGCTCGGCCAGGTTCTCGCACACCTGCCGCTTCTGGTGCGGGGTGAAGCCCCCGAACGCCCGCCGCAGGAAGACGATGGCCCGCTTGAACTGGTCCGGGTCGAGCGCCTGGATGTAGCCCGCGAGTTCCTGCCAGAGCGGCTGCCGGGCCAGGAGCGCCGACCGGTTCCGGCGGGACAACCCCTCGAACCAGCCGGCCCCGAGGTCGGCCGGGATGCCGGGGGAGAGTCGGCGGGAGACCTCCCGGGCGAGGTCGGCCGTGGCCATCAGCCCGCGTTCGAGCAGGACGGCGCAGGCGTACCCCGACAGGAGCGGGTTGCGGTCGTCGGCGTCGGACAGCTTGCGGAGCCGGGACGCCCACAGCTCGCCGTCGACCCGGTCGGCGTGTTCGAGGCTGACCCGGTTCATCTGGTCGATCGACTCGACGAGCCCCTGTGCGGCGGCGTTGTCGCACGCGGCGGCCGCGTGCAGGGCGAGGGCCCCCTGCACGAACAGCTCGTCGATCAGCGGCAGGAGCGGCGCGGGGTCGAACTTCCGGACGTCGCCGTAGCGGACGACCTGGCTGAGTTGGAACGCCGCGTGGGCGATGGCCCGGAGGTCGGAGCTGACCGCCGCGAGGGCTTGCAGCCGCGACCGGGCCAGGTCCATCGACGCCCCGAGGCCGCACTGGCAGGCGTCCCGGACCACGTCGGCCGCGGCGTCAATCCCGGCTGCGGCGTCGAGGAGCTGCTTGAACCGGAAGGCAGTCGCCAGCTCCACCGTCTCGCCGAGCAGGACGGCCTCGACCAGGGCGATCTCGCACTCCGGCTGCCACTGGAGCTTCCAGACCTCCTTCCACGTCGCCTGGTCCTGCCCGGCCCGCTGGGTCTTCCCGAACCCGACCCCGAGCACCCGCAGCCGGTGGAGGAAGGTCGAGCGGTTGAGGTCGAGGAACGCGGCGTCCTCGGTCTTGACGTGCCGGTTCTCCCGCAGGTCGAGACTCAGTTCTTCGGCCACGGTCTTCTTGAACTTGTCGAGCTTGAGCCGGCCCATCTGCCGGTCGAAGTCCTCCTGGATCGAGGTCCGGACGACGCCCTTCGGCAGCTCGCCGATGGCCGTCCCCACGTCGGCGTGCGACAGCGCCTCGGCGATAGTGGACCGCTCCCCGTGGCCGACCAGCGTGACCGCGGCGTCCCGCAGGTCGGCCAGGGTCGGGGCGGACCCGTCGTGGAGGGCCGCGAGCGTCCGGGCGAGCCGGACGCCCTCGATCACCTCGGCGGTGGACCGGTGGGTGCCGGCCCCGCGGAGGTGGCGGACGACCCGCGACAGGTACAGGTGCGGCAGGTCGTCGAGCCCGCCGCCGGCCATCTGCTCCCAGGCCAGCTCGAAGTACGCCGGGGCGTGGTTGCCGGCCCCGTAACCCGACTGGCTCGACAGCTTGAAGTACGAGTACGGCATCAGGGTGAGCTTGCTCCCCCGGTGCCGCAGCGAGGCGAGCTCGGCGTCGGTCATGGCCGGGTAGCCGTCGCCCAGCACCGGGGCGTGGAACGCCCCGACGATGACGACGACCTGCTCCGGCTTCACCCCGGAGGCGATGACCTCGCGGATGCGCCGCCGCATGTACGCCTCACGGACGAGATTTTCCGCCCGCCAGACCGGCGGGTCGGGCTCGTCCCGCAGCTCTTTGCCGAGCGCGACCGCGGACGATTGGTAACTCCCCGGCGAGAGGTTGTGCTCGAACCGCCGTTCCCAGTAGGTGTCGTAGTCCGGCTCGCCCGACCGCTCGGCGATCCGCTCGTAGATACTCCGCTCCGGCTCCGGCCGCCACGCCGGCGACTTCTCCTGGTCGGCCTCGGGCGGCTCTTCGTCGGGAGGGCGAGGCTCCTGCCGAGCCGGCGGAACCCCCACGCCCGCCGGCTCGGCAGGAGCCTCGCCCTCCCCGGATTGCCCTCGGGCCCTCGCTAGCCGCTCCAACTCGACATCCTGCAAGGCGAGGAAGTTGCCGGAGGGCAGGTCGATGAAGTGGGCCTTCGCCTTGCTCTCCCTGGCCCAGACGAGGGCCTGGTACTCGGGGCTGTACCGGGCCAGCGGGTACACAAAGGTGCGGACCGGCACCGAATCCGTGTACGCCAGGATGGCCACCGGCGGCTTCGTCCCGCTCCGGGTCAGGTCGGGGATGACGGAATCGGCGTCGGCCGGCCCCTCGATCAGCACGACCTTCGGGCGGACTGCGTCGAGCATCGCCCGGAGGTGCCAGGCCCCGGCCGGGGAGAGGTGGCGGACGCCGAACACGTGGACGCCGGCGGTCGTCACTGGTTGTGCTCCGCGCAGGCGGTGAACAGCGGCCGCCAGTCGGCCCCGCGCTTCTTCAGCACGTTCGACAGGTACTCCTGCCACACCACCTTGTCCTTCTCCTCGTCCTTGACGATGGCCCCTTGCAGGCCGGCCGCGAGGTCGTTCGCGGACACTTCGCCGCTGCCGAAGTTGCCCGCGAGGGCCATACCGTTGACCAGCACCGAGATGGCCTCGGCGGTCGAGAGCACGCCGCTCGGCACTTTCAGCTTGTTCTTGCCGTCGAGCGTCTGCCCGCCGCGGAGTTCGCGGAAGACGGTGATGACCTGGTTGACCGCGTCCTCGGCCGGCGGGGCGGCCTTCAGCTCCAGGTTGGCCCCGAGTTCCCGAACCCGCTTGCGGACGATCTCGACCTCGGCCTCCAGGGTCGCCGGGGTCGGCAGGACGACGACGTTGAACCGCCGCTTGAGGGCGGCCGACATGTCGTTCACCCCCCGGTCCCGGGTGTTGGCCGTGGCGATCACCGAGAACCCCTTCGCGGCCGGCACCTCGGTGGCCAGCTCCGGGATGGAGAGCCGCTTCTCGGACAGCAGGCTGATGAGGGCGTCCTGCACCTCGGCGGCGCAGCGGGTGATCTCCTCGAACCGGGCCAGGGTGCCGGACTCCATCGCCCGGAAGACCGGCGACTTGATGAGCGCCTCGGGGCTCGGCCCCCGGGCGATCAGCATGGCGTAGTTCCAGGTGTAGCGGATCTGCTCCTCGGTCGTCCCGGCGGTCCCCTGCACCACCTTCGTCGAGTCGCCGTTGACGGCGGCCGCGAGGTGTTCCGACAGCCACGACTTCGCCGTCCCCGGCTCGCCGATCAGCAGCAGCGACCGGTCGGTTACGAGCGTCGAGATGGCGATCTCGACCAGCCGGTTGTGGCCGATGTACTTGGGCGTGATCGTCATCGACCCGGCCTTGCCGCCGGTGATGTAGGTCAGCACGGCACGGGCCGACATCTTCCAGCCCGGCGGGCGGGGGTGCTTGTCTTCCTTGGCGAGCTGCTCCAGCTCCTCGGCGTAGAGCACCTCGGCCGGGGCCCGGAGCACCCCGCCGGGGCTGGCCGGGGGTGGGGCTCCGTTCGCGGGCTCGGCGGCGTCGGCTTTCTTCTTGGCCATGTGCGGGGCTCGGTGTGGGTCTTGTAGGGCGGGTCGAGCCGGTCCGCAGGACCGGCGAGGCCTGCCGGCGTTCGCAAGATGGCAGGCCTCGCGTTGCTCCGCAACGCTCGACCCGCCCTACTTCTTCTCGCGCAGCTCCTGGACGGCCTCGGCGAACCGGTCGGCCTCCTTCGGGTCCTTGATCTTCGGGATGACCGCCTCCAGGACCGGGGCGGCCTCCTTCGGGAGTTCCGGGATCAGGTGGTAGTACCAGTAGGTGTTGGCGATCGCCTTGCCGACGGCCTTCTCGTAGCACGCGGCCAGACAGGCGGCCGCGTCCGGGTGGCCGACCCGGATCAGGACCGTCAGCGGGTCGACCACGACGGTCGGGTTCTTGGCCTTCTTGACCGCCTCGTCGAACACGGACTTGGCGAACGCCTGGGCGGCCGCGTGACCCGGCCGGGCCAGGGCGTTGACCAGCCCGAGGTGCTTGACCCGGACCGCCAGGTCCAGCCACCGCGGGTCGAGCGGCGGCGGGCGGTGCCCGGCGTCGCCGTCGTCCCCGTCCTGGTCGTAGTAGGACCAGTGGACGTACCGGCCGTTCATCGCCCCGGCGACGGCGTCCCGCTTGTCCCGGGCCGGGTTCTCGCCCTTCTTCTTGTCGTCCACCGCGGCCGCCAGGTACGGGGAGAACATCCCGAACACGTCGGCCGGCGGGAGGGCCCGGCGGGCGGCGTGGAAGGCGTCGTCGAGGCTGTGGGCGTCCACCCCGGCGTGGGCCCGGGCGAGGGCCTCCTGGAGCGGCCGCGGGCCGCCGGCCATCCGGTTGACCGCCTGGGCGGCCACGTCCGCCCCGCCGTAGTTGTCCCCCTTGGCCTTGGCCAGCTCGGCCCGGCGGGCGAACAGGTCGAGGGTCAGGGCGTCGGCCCCGGGGTGGGCCGTTTCCGGCAGGGCCATGACCAGGTGGACGGCCCGCCGGGCCTTCTCGCCGACCTGCTTCCGGTCCTTGAGCTTGGCCAGCGCGGCCACCTCGGCGGCGGCCTCGGCCGCGAGGAGGTCGGTGAGGCGGTCGTTCCCGCCCGCCGCGATCACCCGGGCGGCGACCTCCAGGTCCTTCCCCCGGATCGCCTTCCCCAGGGCGGCCACGGCCGCCGGGTCGTCGATCCGGGCCAGAGCCCGGTACGCCGCCACCCGGACATCGGCGGCCTTTGCGGCCGCCTGCTCGACCAGGTAGTCCAGGTCGTCCGGGCCGAGCAGCCCGATGGCCGCCACCTTCACGTCCTTCGACACGTCCTTGGCGGCCGGGTCGAGGGCCGCCTTGACCAGCTCCCGCGTCCCGTCCGGGTCGAGGGCGTGCATCAGCTTGAGCCGGCGGGGATGGCCTTTGGTGCCCGCCGGGTCGTACTTCCCCTTCAGCTCCGGCAGGATGGCGGTGCCGTAGATCGGCAGCACCTTCTGGGCGAGGAAGTCGGCCACCTCGGCGTAGGGGTCGTCGATCCCGTTCAGGGCCGGCTTGACCAAGCGGAGGTCGCGGAATGCCCCCTGCTGGTGGGCTTCTCGCACCTTCCCACCCCGGCCGGACCCGGTGCCCGAGAGGGCTTCGAGCAGCGGCTTGAGGAGCCGGGCCGGGGTCTGGGCCAGTTCGCCCCCGAGGTTCACGGACGGGATCGCCTCGACCTCGCCCGCCAGACCGGTCTCGCCCTGGGTGTACAGAACGGCCGAGACGAGCGACGTGAGTTCGAGCAGGTTCTCGGCCGACTTCTCCTCCGGCCCCTCGACCACCGCCTTCGCCGCCTCGGCCACCTTGCCGAAGACGGGGGCCTTCGCCCCGGCCTGCTCCAATGGCGGGATCAGCTTCTTGAGCCGGAAGTCGCCGGCCGCGACCACGCTCCCGGCCACCGCCAGCCGGCGGGCCTCGTCGTACACCTGGGCCAGGACGGCGATGCTCATGGTGGGAGTTCCGGCGGTATCCCTGGAGCGTCGGGGCGTCAGCCCGACGGTGCCCGCAACCACCGTCGGGCTGACGCCCCGACGCTCCCCTCACAGCGTCAGCCGAATCACATTCTCCGGCGTGACGATGCTCAGCGGCTTGACCTGGAGCTTGCGGGTGCCGAGGTCGTGCCGGAACCGGGCGATCAGCGTCTGCCCGGCCAGGGCGTCCTTCGGCAAGAGCGGCAGCAGGTGACAGCTCGCCGGCTCCTCGGCCATCCCGGCGTCGGTGAGGACCAGCCGCTCGCCCTTCGCGTCCTCGGCCACGAGGGCGTTGCCGACCGTGCCGATCCGCTTGAAGTTGAGGGCCACGATCGGCGTCCGGTCGGCCAGCGCCCCCTTCAGCGTCGCCTTCACGTCCTTGATCGCCGCCGCGAAGTCGGGCTGCCCGTGCTTGCGGACGGTCGCGAAGTCCTTCCCGTCCAGCGGGCGGTAGGTGCAGCCGTCCCACCGGACCCGGGGGTTCACCCCGCCCGGGTAGACGCACAGTTCCTTCACCTGGGCCACCTGGAAGACGCTGTCCTCCCGCTTGATGTGCCGGGCCGCCTTGTACGGGACGAGGGTTTGTGTCACCCGAATCTTGCCGTTGCCGAGGGTCATCCAGATGCCGGTGTCGATGTACTCCTGCCGGGCCGGGTCGTCGTGCGAGTTGAACGCGAGCTGGACCAGCTCGGCGTCGGCCTCGACCAGCCCGCACGCCTTCAGCTCCGTCAGGTGCCAGGCGTGGCCGAGCCAGGCGGCGATGGGGGTGTCGGTCGGGACGGCGAGGCTCGGGTCTTCCAACCGCTTCGTGAGGTACGCGCGGCCCTGCTTGATGGTGGCGTGCAGCCGGGCGAGTTGGTCGAGGGCCTCGGTGTGGGTGCGCTCCGTCACCGCGGCCGACGGCTTCGTCTTGGCCTCGACGAACTTCCCGCTCTCGTCGGCGAACAGTTGCAGGTAGCGGTACAGCGCGGCCCGGGCCCCCGGCAGGTAGGCGTCGCCGAGCTGGTCGGCCTGTCTGGCCATCTCCTTGGCCTGCTTGGCGTTCATGTTGCCGACCCCGAGCCGGACGCAGTCGTGGGTCAGCTTCTCCAACACGTCCACCCCGGCGAGCTGGGCCTTCACCTTCTTCGCGAGAGCCGCCACGTTCACCTGCTTCGGCGGGGCGGCGGCTTCGACCGCCTTCTTCTCGACCCGGGCCGCGAGCTTCTCCCGCTTGGCCGCGAGGTCGGGCGGGACCGGGCCGACCGGGAACGGCTTCTTCTGGGCGTAGGCGTAGAGCAGCCCGAGGACGTGCTTGCACGGGAGCTGCCGGCTCGGGCACGAGCAGCGGTAGGTCGGCTGGTCGGGCCGGGCGTAGTCGGCCGACACCTGGTACGGCTGCTTGCCGCTGCCGGCGCAGGCCCCGAAGATCAGGGCCCCGTCGTCCGACGTGTGCAGGTCGGCCAGCTTGTTCTTCGTGACCAAGCCGCGACCGTTTTTGGCGGCGTCGGCGTTCGGGGCGGCGGCGTCGACGCCGTCGGCGGTGATCGGCAGCATCCGGGGCGGCTCCGGCGGGGCGGTGCGGGTCGGCCGATGGAATCTACCCGCCCGTACCGACGGTTGCCACACCCGTAGCGAGAAAAGTTGGCGAAGGGGGCCGGGGGTTTTCGCCGGCCGGAGGATTCGGCCCCGACCCGAGCGCGTGGCTCGGAACCGGGGCCGGCCCCCCTGGGACCGCGGCCGTCCCGGCCGCGCTTTTTTGGGTGATGAATAGCGGCCGGGGCGGCCCCGGGCCCAGGCGGCCAGCCCG
>JAIEQO010000132.1 GCA_019747655.1 Gemmataceae bacterium
GCCGGCCGGGCCGGGTCGGCGGCGTCCGCCCGGACCGGGTCGGCCTTGCGGGGCTGCTTGAGGGCGGCGAACGCCTTGGCCACCGGGTCGTTCGGCTCGTCGTCGCGGTCGGCCTTCCGGCCCTGGTTACAGGCCGTCAGGACGAGGGCGGCGAGGAGGGCCGCCGGGGCGAGGGTGCGGGCGGTGGGCATCGGCCGGGCTCCGGGGTGCGGACCGGGGGCTGACGGGTGATAGATTAACCCACCGGGGCGGACCGGAGCAACGGCCGCAGGGGCGGCCACCCTGTCCGGCGGCCGCCGGCGGGAATCGTCAGACAACCGACCGTAACACACCGGGCCGACGCCCGCCGCGACGAGGAGGCTATCTTGGCGACGACGGTTGCAACCCCGGACTGGCTGGCCCGGCGGGACGGGTCGCTCAAGCCCGGGGCCCAGGGGCACGTCACGTTCGTGCTGATCGGGGCGGCCCCGCAGTACAAACTGGAGGTCCGGCCGGCGGCCGGGCAGTACGCCTGCGCGATCCAGCAGAGCGTCAACGGCCGGCGGCTCGACGACCCGGCCCTGACCTACCCGTCGGCCGACGCCGCCGTCGCCGGCGGGCTGGAGCAGTTGCGGAACGCGCTGGGGTGGTAGTCGGCGGGAGAACCAGGAGTGTTTGACAGGGTAACAGGATGAAACAGGATTCAGAAATGAATTGATTCCGAGCCTGTTTCATCCTGTTATCCTGTCAAAACATTCGGCTCACCCCTTACCGGCTCCGGGCGAGGAACGTGAGGCCGTCGCCGCCGGCCCGGCAGACCTGGTCGAACCGGTAGTGCCGGGCGAGCCGGATCAGCGTCTCGCCCTCGGCCGGGCCGGACACGTCCCACACCGGCTTCTCCCGACCGCCCCGGTCCGGGGCGACCACCGCCCACCGCCCGCCGAGGTCGCGGACGGCCAGCGCGTTCGGGTCGAACTCGCCCTTCAGGTAGGCCATCCCCACCCGGGTCGGGGCCCGGCCGTTGACCAGGAAGAAGGTCGCCGGGCCGACCGTGCAGAACTCGGTGAATCGGCCGTCCTGGACGGCCCGGGCGGCGTCCCGGGCGTTCCACTCGCCGGCCCCGAACCGGGCCAGCACGTCCGGCCCGTGGGCCACCACCCACTCGGCCCCGTCCCGCCGGGCCTCGACCTTCCGCGGGTCGATCTTCACCTGCTGGCCGACGTACCCGACACCCGGCAGCGGCACCCCGGTCCGGGCCAGGGCCTGCTCCTGGGCGGCGACGGCCAGCGGGTTGGCCCCCGGCCGGGGCTGGTCGTCGCCGGTCGGGCCGGGGAAGAAGTAGGTCAGGGCCGGGGCGGCCGCCGGGCCGACGGTCCCGACCCGGTTGAACCCGTACTTCCGGGCCACCGCCAGGGCCTGGTCGGCGTCGGCCTTGTTCGGCCCGCAATTGAAGACGATGTTGGCCGCGTCGCGGACCACCCACACCCCGCGGACCTGCTCGACCCGGGCGGTGGGGAGGTCGAGCGGGACGACCTGCCGGGGGAAGGCGGCGACCGGGACCGCGCGGCCGTCCCGCAGCCCGTATTCGACCACCGGCCGGGGCGACCCGACGACCGCCCACTCGGTCGGCCGGAGGTCCCGCAGGACCCGGACCACGTCCCGGGCGGCGGACTCATCGCCCCCGGTCTCGCGGAACACCCGGCCGGCGGCCACGACCTGCCAGGCCCCGTTCGCCCGCCGGACGGTCAGGGCCCCGACGTCGATGGGCGCCTTGTTCTCCGGATACGGCAGTGGCACATCGACGGGTACGCCCGGCGGGAGCTGGGCGGGGGCGGGGACGGTGGCCCCGGGCGGCGGGGCGGTCTGGGCCGGCGGCGGGACCGCCGGCGGGGCGGGGAACCGGGGCAGGAGGGCCGGCGGCTGCCCAGGCTGGGCGAACCCGGCCGTCGCTGAGAGGAGTAAACCGACCCCGGCGAGAACGAGACGCCCGCGCATGGCACACCCCGGGAGTTTCCGGGATGTATCGGTTGCGCGGGCGGCATTCTGTAGGGCCGGCTGTGCCGGCCGGCCGGCACAGCCGGCCCTACTTGAGCACTTCCAGCTTGATGTCCTTGAACCGCACCTCGGTCGGGCCGCCGCTGTGGACCTGGAGGCCCACCAGCCCCCGCTTGGCCAGCTTCTCGTCGCTGTAGTCCGTCACCAACTGGCCGTTGATCCAAATCTTCACCTTCGGACCCTTGGCCTCGATGACGTAGTCGTTCCACTCGCCCGGCTTGACGTGCTGCTCGCCGCCCTCCTTGGCCAGGATGCCCCGGCCGCTCTCCTCGTACAGCTTCCCCCACCAGCCCTTGCCGATGTCGGCCTGCGGGCCGCGCATCTCGCCGCCCTCGATCCGCTCGCTACGGAACTGGATGCCGCTGTTCTCGGTGTTCGGCGTCAGCTTCACCTTGAGCGACAGCTTGAAGTCCTCCACCGCGACGGCCGAGGTGAGGAAGTTGTTCGCCTTCAGCCCCTTCTCGGTCTTGCCGACGATGGCCCCTTCCTGGACCGACCAGACCTCCTTGTCGCCGTCCCAGCCGGTCAGGTCCTTGCCGTTGAAGAAGTCCTTGGCGTTCTCCGGCGTGGCCAGCATCGGCACCTGCTGCGGGTGCCGCAGGTAGGCGACCAACGCCCGCAACTCGGGCTCGGTCGTCGTCTTGAGGATGTCGTCCGGCATCATCGACAGCTCGGACGGCTTCTGGTCCTCGATGTCGCCCTTCGGGACGACCACGGTTTCCGTCGCGGTCACGACGGTGACGGCCGCCCCCGGCCCGTCCTTGACGATCCCGGTCAGCACCCGGCCGTCGGCCAGCCCGACCCGGGTGGCGGCGTACTCCTTCGGGATCACGGCCGACGGGTCGAGGATGTTCTCGAGCAGGTAGTCGAGGTCGGCCCGGTTCGACCCGGTGATGTCCGGGCCGACCTTCCCGCCGACCGCGTACAGCGTGTGGCACTGCTGGCAGGTGCGGGCGTACACGGCCCGGCCGAGCCCGAGGTCGACCGGCCCGGAGTACGGCCGGGTCAGCTTCCCCTTCCACTCGCCGATGAGCGCCTTCCGGTCGGCGGGCGTGTCGCGGACGACGCCCCACAGGTCGGCGATCTGCTTGTCCAGGCTCGCGTCGCCGAGGTTGCGGAGTTGCCGGACAGTCTCGGCCGACACGTCGGCGGCCGGCACCGTCTTCGCGGCCACGGCCGCCATCAGGGCCTTGGCGTACCCCGCCCGGGCGGCCAGGGTGGCGACGGCCTCCCGCTTCTCGGCCGTCGAGAACGACCCGTAGGCGGCGAGGATGGCCGCGGGCGTCTTCGGGTCGTCGAACGCGGCCAGCCCGCGGACGGCGGCCGACCGCACGGCCGGGTCGGCGAGCAGCCCGTGCAGGACCGGCACCAACTCGGGATCGCGGGCGTCGAGGAGGCTGGTGACGGCGGCGACCCGGGCTCCGGGGGCAGCCTTCGGGTCGGCGGCCGTGGCCCGCAGGGCGGCGAACGCCCCCTTGTCGCCGAACACCACCCCGAGGGCCTGAGCTTGGCCGCGGATGTCGGCGCTGGCGGCCTTGGCCAGCACCGTCGCGGTGGCCGGCCACCCGGCCGGCATCGGGAACTGCCGCTTCCCCTTGAGCCCGTCCTGGATGCCGCGGAGGTACGCGAGCTGCTGCTCGGCGGTCGGGGCCTCGCCGACGGCCTTCACCAGGATAGCGACGGCCTCCGGGGTGCCGATGGCCCCGACCCGCCGGGCCGCCCACGGCAGGAGCTGCGGCACCTTGGCGTCGGCCGCCAGCTTCAGCCCGCGGGCCGGGTCGGCCGCGACGAGCGGTTCGAGGGCGTACCAGTACAGGAACGGCAGGTTGTGATCGCTCGCGTCCTCGGGGTGCAAGACGAGCGCGGCGACGAGTTTCCACCGCTCGGCAACCGGCACACGTTGGGCAATCGAGGCCAGCATCCGTCGCACGACGGCCGCCTCGGGTTCGCCAGCCACTTCGTCAGCCGTCCCAATAAGAATCCCGGGCCACTTTGGGGCGAGTTCGCTTTCCGCGTCGGTGTGGAGCCGGATCGCCCAACTCAGGTTGACCGCGACCGGGCCGTGGATGGCAGCCAGAGCCGCCTTTGCCGTTAACCCACCGGTCGCGTGTAAGGCCCACAGTGCGCGGAGCCGGCGGTTTTGGTCCTTGTGGTCGGCGGCGATCGCGGTCAGCGAAGGAGCGGTTCCCGGGTCAAGCTTCTTTGCGGCCGCCCGCTCTTGGAGGATGCGGCGGGCGTGGCGGACGTACCACTCGTTGTCGCTGAGTTGGTACTTGACCAACTCCTCGTCGGTGGCCTTCTGCAAGTCCACCTTCGCGGGCTTGGTGTCCTTGTGGACGATCTTGTAGATGCGGCCGTTGGTCCGGTCCCAGATTTCCGGCTCCGGCCGGTGGCAAATCTGCTTGTCGTACCAGTCGGAGAGATAAGCGTTGCCGTCGTGCGAGGCTTGCAGGGCGACCGGGATCGACCACCGGTCGTTGGTCAGCAGGAAGTCCGGGTTCCGGTCGGCGACGTACCCGCTCCCCTTCGGCTTGACCTCGTCGACGTTCAGCCGGTGGCCGTGCAGGTTCCCCATCAACAGCTTGCCGTGGTACTCCTTCGGCCACAGCCCGCCCTGGTAGCACAGGAGGCCGCTGTGGGCGTGGCCGCCGCCGGCCGCGTCGCTGCGGTTGTTCCCGGCGTGCGGGTTCGACCCGGCGTAGTGCCTGTGGACGGCGATGGTCGGGATGTCCTCGAACGTGAACGGGTTGAAGTGCGTTCCGGCCTGCCGGTTGTACCGCCCGCCCTGGACGATGTGCCACATGTGCGGGATGACGCACGCCTCGATGAAGAACTCGCCGTGGGCGTTGTAGTCCAGCCCCCACGGGTTGCTCGTCCCGTGGGCGAACACCTCGAACGTGTGCTTCGTCGGGTGATACCGCCAGATGCCGGCGTTGATCCGCTCCCGCTTGTCGTCCGGGGTGCCGTGCTTGCCGACCTTGGAATGCGTGAAGACGCCGTGACAGCCGTACAGCCAGCCGTCCGGCCCCCAGATGAAGCTGTTCAGGGTTTCGTGGGTGTCCTGGAAGCCCCAGCCGTCGAGCAGGATTTGCGGCTCGGCGTCGGGCTTGTCGTCGCCGTCCTTGTCGGGGATGAACAGCAGGTACGGGGCCGCCCCGACCCAGACGCCGCCGAACCCCAGCTCGATGCCGCTGACGAGGTTCAGCCCCTCCATGAAGACGGTCCGCTTGTCGTGCTTACCGTCGCCGTCAACGTCCTCGAAGATGACGATCCGGTCGCCCTTCGCCTTCTCCGCGTCGGGCAGCACCGGCCCCGGGTGCGGGTGCCGGCGGGGGTAGGTGTAGGCTTCCACCACCCACAGCCGGCCGCGGTCGTCGGTACACATGGCGATCGGCTGGTGGACATCCGGCTCGCCGGCGAACAGCTTCACCTCGAACCCCGGCGGCACGGTCATGGCCGCGGCCGCCTTCTCCGGCGGCAGCCCGGCGTGGGGGTAGGTGTCGAGTGCGGTCGGGGCCGGCGGCGGGCGGACGCCCTTCGGCTGCTCGGTGTGGAAGCGGAAGTCGTCGAAGTTGACGTGCCCCCAATGCCCAGTGTGCTTGTCCACGAGCCGGACGCGGAGGGTGAAGCCCTTGTACCGGGAGAGGTCCACGGCCACCCGCTCCAGGTCTTCCTTCTCGGTCCCGCTGGCCCGGAAGACGACCTCCTCCCCGGGCGTCAGCACCAGCTCGACGCACGTTTCGGCCGCGTGCGGGCCGCCGCCGACCAGGAAGCTGGCCCACGGGTGCGTCACCTTGAACGGCGTGCTGGTCAGAGTGCCGGTCGGTTTGTCGCCGTGCTTCTCGAACCCGCCGACCCAGTACTTCCCCTGGTGCCGGCTCTTGCTGTCGCCGCGGCGGGGGGCGACGGTGTCGCCCTCGACCGGCTGGTCGGCGAACGCCGCCCCGTCGGCCGCCCAGTCCTTCAGGGTGCCGGTCTCGAAGTCGAGGTTGAGCGGCTTCCCGTCGGCCCCAACGGGCAGGACGCCGGCGTCGGGGGCGGGGTCGGCGGACGGAGCTAGTAACGCCAGGGAGAGGAGAGCAGCGTTCATCCGGGTGCCCGGTGGTGGGAGCGGCGGTGCGCCGGGTGGGGCAGGTGCATTCGTGATACCCGACCCAGACGGGCCGAGCAAGGGGCCGGCACGGGTGTTGCGGCCCGATGGATGCCAGGGGCGTGAGCCCCTGGCACGGTTTCCTCGGAGCCTCCCATGTCCACCGCCGTCGCCGCACGCCCGTCCGCCGAAGCCGACACCGCCCACGCCCTCGCACATGACGTGGAGTGGGTGCCGCTGTCGATCGTCAACGTCTACCTGGTCGGCCCCCGCGGGGCCGGGGACGGCGAGTGGGTATTGGTGGACGCCGGGATGCCGTTCTCCGGCGGCACGATCCGCCGGGCCGTCGCCGGCCGATACGGGACGAGCCGGCCGAAGGCGATCGTCCTCACCCACGGCCACTTCGACCACGTCGGGGTGGTGAAGGAGCTGGCCGCCGAGTGGGACGTGCCGGTCTACGCCCACCCGCTGGAGATGCCCTTCATCACCGGCCGGAGCAGCTACCCGCCCCCCGACCCGGCGGTCGGCGGGGGGATGATGGCCTACACCAGCCGGGCCCTGCCCCGCGGTCCGATCAACCTGGGCCAGCGGGCCCGGCCGCTACCGACCGACGGCACCGTCCCCGGGATGCCCGGGTGGCACTGGGTTCACACACCCGGGCATGCCCCGGGTCACGTCGCCCTCTTCCGCGACGCCGACCGGTTCCTCATCGCCGGCGACGCCTTCGTCACGACCCGGCAGGAGTCGCTGACCTCGGCCCTGACCCGGCTGCCGCAGGAGGTCCGCCGCCCGCCGGCCTACTTCACCCAGGACTGGCAGGCGGCGAAGGCGTCGGTGCGGGCGCTGGCCCGGCTCCGGCCGGAGGTCGCGGCGACCGGCCACGGCGTTCCGATGCGGGGACAGGAGATGCGGGACCAGCTCGCCCGGCTGGCCCACGACTTCGACCGGGTGGCCGTGCCCTCATTCGGGCGGTACGTCCGCGACCCGGCCCGGTTCGACGAGCGGGGGACGGTCGGCTACCCGCCGCCGCTGGTCGAGCCGTTCGTCGGGCTGATGGCCGGGGTCGGGCTCGGGGTCGCGGTGGGGATGATGACCGGCCGGAAAGGAGTAGGAACACCCCACCCCCTAACCCCCTCCCCCACAGGGAGAGGGGGGACAAAGCCGGGGCCCGGTCCCCCCCCTCCCTGTGGGGGAGGGGGTTAGGGGGTGGGGTCCTGACTTAACACCCATCGCAGTGCCCGCACCGACCGGCCGGCAGGCTGTCGTCCCCGAAGTACCCGAGGACGTGCCGCCACCGGCACCCCTTCCCCTCGGCGTACTCCACGAGCCGGGCCAGCTTCGTCGCGTCCCGGTCGGCCCGGTCCCGGTAGGCCCGGCCCTCCCGGGCGATCTGGTCCCGGTCGAGCCCCCGGCGGACCACCTTGTACCGGTTCCCCGCCTCCGGCCGCAGCACCCCGCGGGCGGCCAGCAGGTCGAGGCAGACCTTGAGCTTGGCCTTCGGGACCGGCGAGATGGCCTGGACCTCAGCCAGGGTCGGCGGGTCCGGGTTGTCGGCCAGCCGGCTGACCGCGTGGTACGAGTTGACCAGGTCGGCCTCGTCCGGGTAGCGGCCGGTGCCGAAGAACCGTTGCAGCTTCTGGTCGGCCGGGTCGTAGAGCAGTACCCCGGTGGCCGGGACGCCGTCCCGCCCGGCCCGGCCGAACTCCTGGTAGAACGCCTCGACCGTCCCGGGCAGGTGGTAGTGGACGACGAACCGGATGTCCGGCTTGTCGATCCCCAGGCCGAAGGCGTTGGTGGCCACCATCGCCTTCACGCCCCCGGCCATGAACCGGTCCTGGGCCTCGGCCCGCTTCTTCGGGGTCATCCGGCCGTGGTAGGCGGCCACCGGGAGGCCCCAGTCGGCCAGAAACCCGGCCAGCTCGTCCACCACTTTTACCGTGGCCGCGTACACGATCCCGGTCCCCTCCGACTCGTTCAGGAGGGCCAGCAGCCGCTCCCGCTTGGCCGCGTCCCCCTCGGCGTGGCGGACGACCAGGGTGAGGTTCGGGCGGTAGAACCCGGTGTGGACCACGTCGGCGTCGGGGATGCCGAGCCGGGAGAGGATGTCCTCGACCACGTCCTCGGTGGCGGTGGCGGTCAGGGCCAGGACCGGCGGCCGCTCGGCGATCGCGTCGACCGCCTGCCCGAGGGCCAGGTAGTCCGGCCGGAAGTCGTGCCCCCACTGGCTGACGCAGTGGGCCTCGTCGACCACGAACAGGTCGACCTTCAGGTTCGCCAGCAGCTCCCGCAGGTCCGGCCGGGCGAGTTGCTCGGGCGTGGTGTAAACGAAGTCGTACTTCTCGGCGAGGATGTCCGCCAACACCTGCGGGCGGTCGGCGGCCGGGAGGGTGCTGTTGACCACCACCGCCGGGATGCCCCTCTCGGCCAAGGCGTCGGCCTGGTCCTTCATCAGGGCGATGAGCGGGCTGACCACGATCGTCGTCCCGGGCATCTCCAGGGCCGGGAGCTGGAAGCAGAGGCTCTTGCCGGAGCCGGTCGGCATGATGATGAGGGTGTCCCGCTCGTCCAGGGCGGCCTGGACGGCTTCCAGTTGCCCGGGCCGGAACTTCCGGAACCCGAAGTGCTCCTTCAGCTTCCTCTGCAATGCCCGCGGGCTGGCGGCGACGGTCATGCAAGCCCCATCCGGAAACAGATTATTGACAGGATAACAGGATGAGACAGGATTGAGGACCAAGACCCAGACTCTTTCTCATCTGGTCGATCCTGTTATCCTGTCAAAAACTCCTCGTCCGATCTGCGTGATCCGGGTTTCGATCCCCTAGAGTTAGCAACTCCCGGGCCGGGCGGCACGGCCGTTGCGGGAGCACTCACCCGGAGGTGTCGGCCGATGGGGGTGGTCGCGGCTCGTGCGGTCTTCCGGGCGACGGCCCGGCTCTGCCACGTTTGCGACGGCGGCCCGGGGATCGTCCGCGAGACGGTCCGGGCCGCCTTCCGCTACCGGGACGCGGCCGGCCGGCTGGTCCGGGACGAAGTCATCCTCGCCCGCATCCGGGCCTTGGCCATCCCGCCGGCGTGGGACGGGGTTTGGATTTGCCCGAAGCCGAACGGCCACATCCAGGCCACCGGCCGCGATGCCAGGGGCCGCAAGCAGTACCGATATCACCCGGCCTGGACGGCTCACCGCGGCGACCAGAAGTTCGGCCGGGTGGCCCGGTTCGGGGCGGTCCTGCCCCGCATCCGGAAGCGGGTGGAAGCGGACCTCGCCCGGCCGGGGCTGCCGCGGGACAAGGTGTTGGCCGCGGTCGTGCAACTCCTTGACCGGACCCACCTGCGGGTCGGCAACCCGGAGTACGCCCGAACCAACGGGACGTTCGGCCTGTCCACCCTCAAGGACCGGCACGTGACGTTCGCCGGCGGCCGGCTGCGGGTCCGGTTCAAGGGCAAGAGCGGCGTCTGGCACGACCGGACGGTCGGCGACGCCCGGCTGGCGAAGGTCGTCCGCCGGTGCCGTGATCTACCGGGCCAGCACCTGTTCCAGTACGAGGGCGAGCGGGGCAAGCCGCGGCCGGTCGGGTCGGCGGACGTGAACGGGTACATCCGCCGGGCCGCGGGCGAGGAGTTTTCGGCCAAAGATTTCCGGACCTGGGCCGGGACGGTCCGGGCGGCGGCCCTGCTCGCGGAGTTACCGACCCCCGAGACCAAGACGGCCGGCGAGCGGGCGGTGGTCGGGGTGGTGAAGGCGGTGGCGGCCGAGCTGGGCAACACCCCGGCCGTCTGCCGCAAGAGCTACATCCACCCGCGGGTGATCGACGCCTTCCTGGCCGGGACGCTGCCAGCCGGGGCCACCGACGAGGGCCGGGTGCTCCGGCTCCAGGCCGAGGACGGCCCGGCGGGTTGAACCGCCCGGCCGCCGGGTCTACGATAATAACATCCCCTGAACCGGTAGCTCAGTCGGTAGAGCAGCCGCCTTTTAAGCGGCTGGTCGTGGGTTCGATCCCCACCCGGTTCACTGGCGAAAGTCCTGTCGGCCCAAGCTGTTCAGCTTACCCCGGGGCGGTCCCGGGTGCGGTCCGAAAGCCGACTTCTGCGGTACAGTACCGCACGAGGGTTTTCCACCGTGCCCCGGAAGTTGTCCGTACCGCCCTACCGCCTCCACAAGCCCAGCGGCCAGGCCGTCGTCACGATCCCGCTTCTTGGCGGGGGCCGTCACGACGTCGACCTCGGCTCGCCCGACTCCCACAAGGAGTACGCCCGGGTCGTCGCCGAGTTGGCGGCCGCCGTCCCCCGCCCGGCCCGACTCCCACGCCCTTCGGGCGGACATCACGGCCGACGAACTGCTGCTCGCCTTCCGGCGGCACGCCGAGCGGCACTGAGGAGGGCTACTTCTTTCGCAGGGTCCGGGCGGCCGCCTCGACCAGGGCCAGGTCGGCCTCGTGCCCGGGGTCGAGGTCCTGGCCGGCCACCTGGACGAACCGGCCGTCGTGCTTACCGGCGTACACAAACCCCCGCATCGCCCGGCCGGTGGCGGTGTCCGTCCCGGACCAGGTGACCCGGAACATGGGCAGGCCGTTGACCGTCACCGGCTCGGCCGCCGACTGCTGCCAGCCCGACCGCCGCCGCTTGATCCCGTCGAGCATGCTCGTCAGGAACTCCTCGGCCGACCGCCCCGCCACCTCGGGCAGGGGCGCGTGGACGACCAGCATCGTCAGGCTCGGGATCGTCCCGTCGGCCCTGCGCTGGCCGGCCCACCCGGTCGGCGTCTGGCCTGCCCGTGCGGTCGCGGGCGGCGGGACCAGGGCATAACCCAGAGGCGGGCGGACCTCGTACCCGGCCACATCCTGGAACGGGCCGAGCCGGGCGTCGGCCGCCGGGTCGGGCGGGGGGTCGGCGGGCCCGGGGGCCGGGGCGGGGCCGGGCTGAGGGATGGCGGC